>CALBDV010000386.1 GCA_937927565.1 uncultured Holophagales bacterium | reverse complement strand
CCTCTCGAACCGCTACATCGCCGACCGCTTCCTCCCCGACAAGGCGATCGACCTGGTCGACGAGGCGGCCTCGCGCCTGAAGATGGAGATCGACTCGCTTCCCACGGCGATCGACGAGGTGGAGCGGAAGGTCCTCCAGGCCGAGATCGAGAAGAAGGCGCTCGAGAAGGACGACTCCGCGAGGGCCCGCGACCGGCTCGCCGCCCTCGAGCAGGCGCTCTCCGAGCTGCGGGAGAGGTCGCTCTCGATGAAGACGGTGTGGAAGAACGAGAAGGACGCCATCGGGAAGATCCGCGACCTGAAGAAGCGGATCGAGGACGCCCGGGCGGACGCCGGGATCGCCGAGCGCCAGGGCGACCTGGCAAGGGCGGCCGAGCTGCGGTACGGCGTCCTGAACCAGCTCGACCGCGACCTCTCCGACGCGACCTCGAAGCTGGAGACGCTGCAGGAGAAGGGCGGGTTCCTGCGCGAGAAGGTCGAGGAGGAAGACATCGCCGCCGTCGTCTCCCGCTGGACCGGCATCCCCGTCTCGAAGATGGTCGAAGGGGAAACGCAGAAGCTCCTCGCCATGGAAGAGCGGCTGAAGCTCCGCGTCATCGGCCAGGACGAGGCGGTCGCGGCCGTCTCCGCCGCCGTGCGTCGCGCGCGAGCCGGGATGAACGACCCGAAGAAGCCGATCGGTTCGTTCCTCTTCCTCGGGCCGACGGGCGTCGGCAAGACCGAGCTCGCCCGGGCGCTCGCCGAGTTCCTCTTCGACGACGAGAACGCCATGGTGCGGCTCGACATGTCCGAGTACCAGGAGAAGCACACCGTCTCGCGGATGATCGGCGCGCCCCCCGGCTACATCGGGCACGACGAAGGGGGACAGCTGACCGAGGCCGTCCGCCGGAGGCCCTACTCGGTCGTCCTCTTCGACGAGATCGAGAAGGCCCACCCCGACGTCTGGTCGACGCTCCTGCAGGTCCTCGACGACGGCCGCCTCACCGACGGGAAGGGGCGCGTGGTCGACTTCCGCAACGTCGTCGTCGTCATGACCTCCAACGTCGGCTCGCACCTCATCCAGGAGCTGCAGGACGTGGACGAAGCCGAGATGCGCAAGGGAGTCGAGGCCGAGCTGCGCCAGCGCTTCCGTCCCGAGTTCCTGAACCGGATCGACGACGTCATCGTCTTCCGCAGGCTCGGGCTTGCGGAGATCGGACGGATCGTCGATCTCCAGCTCGGTCGCGTCTCGCAGCTCCTGACGCCGCGCGGCGTCACGCTCGCATGGACCGCCGAGGCCCGCCGGCTCCTCGCCGAACGGGCGTTCGACCCGGTCTACGGCGCGCGGCCGCTGAAGCGCAACATCCAGAAGCTCGTCCAGGACCCGCTCGCCCTCCGCATCCTCTCGGGCGACGTGCCTGGAGGGGCGACCGTCTCCCTCGACGCCGACGCTTCCGGATCCGGCGTCGCTTTCACGATCTCGACCCTTCCCGCCGCCCCGGCGGAGTGAGGGGGGCACAGAAGGAGGACGCCATGACCGCCATGCGCCGCACCGACCCCTTCCGCGAGCTCGCAGGCCTCCAGGAACGGATGAACCGGATCTTCGACGACACGCTCGGGAGCGCTTCGCGGCGCGAGGACGAGGCCCTCGCCGCCACCTGGACGCCCTGCGTCGACGTCCTCGAGAAGAGGGACCGGATCGTCCTCACCGCCGAGCTGCCCGGCTTCACGGAGGACCAGATCCACCTTCGGTTCGAGGACGGCATCCTGACGCTCGACGGCGAGCGGCGCTTCCAGAAGGAGGCCGACGAGGCGCGCTACCACTGCGTCGAGCGAAGCTACGGCCGCTTCTCGAGGTCGTTCCGGCTCCCGGTGAACGTCGACGAGGAGGCGATCTCGGCGACGTACCTGAACGGCCTCCTCGTCGTCGAGCTCCCGAAGAGGGAAGAAGTGGCTCCGAAGAGCATCCGGATCCGGACCTCCGGGGCCCCTCCGATCGACGTGAAGTAGACCGCCGGGGCGGAGTCGGGGGCGGAGGCCGCGGCCTCCGCCCCGGGCGCTCAGATGACCGTGCCGGCGGGAGTCTCGTCTTCCTTGAAAAGGTCCGTCGAGATGTACCGCTCGGAGGTGGACGGGATCACGAAGACGATCAGCTTCCCCGCGCTGTCGGGGCGCCTGGCGATCTCGAGTGCGGCGAACGCCGCCGCGCCCGAGGAGATCCCGGCGAGGATCCCTTCCTCCTTCGCCAGGCGGCGGGCGTACTCGAAGGCCTGGTCGTTCGTGACCTGGACGACTTCGTCGACGAGGGACGTCTCCAGGTTCTTCGGTATGAAGCCGGCCCCGATTCCCTGGATCCGGTGGGGTCCCGGCGCGCCGCCGGAGATCACGGGCGAGTGGACCGGCTCGACGGCGACGAGCCGCACGGCCGGCTTCTTCGGCTTCCAGTGCCGGCCGACGCCCGTCATCGTCCCGCCGGTCCCGACTCCGGCGACGAAGACGTCCATCGTCCCGTCGGTGTCGTTCCAGAGCTCGACCGCGGTCGTCGACTCGTGGACGGCCGGGTTCGCGGGGTTCTCGAACTGCTGCGGCATCGCGCCGTCGTTGCCGAGACCGGCGAGGATCTCACCTGCCTTCGCGATGGCGCCCTTCATCCCCTGCGCCGCCGGGGTCAGGACGAGCTCGGCGCCGAGGAGGCGCAGGACCTTGCGCCGCTCGAGCGACATCGACTCCGGCATCGTCAGGATCAGCCGGTACCCCTTCGCCGCCGCCGCGAACGCGAGGCCGATGCCGGTGTTCCCCGAGGTCGGCTCGACGAGCACGGTCCGGCCGGGAGTGATCTTCCCGTCGCGTTCCAGGGCCTCGATCATCGCGACGCCGATCCGGTCCTTCACCGAGTTGGCCGGGTTGAAGTACTCCAGCTTGGCGGCGACGACCGCGCCCGGGGCCGAGTCCTTCGCCATCCGGTTGAGGCGGACGAGGGGGGTGTTTCCGATCAGCTTCGTGATGTCGGTGGCGATCCGCATGGCGGTCTCCTTGGCTCCTTGGCTCGTTGGCTCGTTGGCTCGTTGGCTCGAGTTGAGTCCCGGGTCAGATTTCCCAGTCGAGGGCTTCGCGCTCGGCGCGCAGGCGACGCACCAGCTCGCCGAGCGTCAGGCGTTGATAGACGGCGAGGCGCGCCCCGGCCGCTTCCGCTTCCAGGGCGTCGACGAGGCGGTCCAGGCCGGCCCGGCCCGCCGGTGCCGGACGCGGCGCGAGGCCGGCGTACGGGGCCAGGATGGCCGCCAGGGGTGTTCCAGGAAGGTTCGCGCCGGCGCGATACCCCCCCGTTCGGCCGCGGGCGGCGACGAGGAGCCCTGCCCGGACGTAGGGGGCGAGAAGCTGGTGGACCGATTCTCGCGATAGGCCGAGAAGCCCTGCCATTTCGGCGGCGCTTCGGTCGCTTCCGGGGTTCGACCCTATCTCTACCATCGCCTGGATCGCCTTCCTCTGTCGTGGGGTTAAAATCTTGAAAACTCCATTCAACGTTTATAACATTATTTTGAGGCCAGTTTCCAAAATGTCAAGACACCGTCTCTTCCCCGTTGCCGCTCTCCTTCTCCTCGTCGCCGCCCCCGCCTCCGCCCAGCGCAGGGATGCGGATGTCCCGCGCGGCCAGGCGGAGCTCCGCCGTGGCGGCGACGACCCTCGACGGAGTCCCATCGTCCGCGCCGTCGAGCAGATCGGCCCCTCGGTCGTGAACATCTCGGCCGAGCGGCTCGTGAGGCGCCGGTCCGGTCCGCTCGACTTCTTCGGCTCCGGGGGAGACCGCGGGCGCCGGTCCGAATCCCTCGGCTCGGGCGTCATCCTCGACGCTTCGGGGATCGTCGTGACGAACGACCACGTCATCTCGGGGGCCTCGAAGATCTACGTCACGACGGCGGACGGACGGGAGCTCGAGGCCGAGCTCCTCGGCGCCGACGCCGACAACGACCTGGCCGTCCTGAAGGTGGACGGCCGGGGGCTGAAGCCGGTGCGCCTCGGAACGAACGCCGACCTGATGATCGGCGAGACGGCGATCGCCGTCGGAAACCCCTTCGGCCTCTCGAACACCGTCACGACCGGCATCGTCTCCGCCCTCCAGCGGACGGTGAAGGGAGAGGGCCGCACCTACACCGACTTCATCCAGACCGACGCCGCGATCAACCCGGGGAACTCGGGCGGGGCGCTCTGCAACGTCCTCGGCGAGCTGATCGGGATCAACACGGCGATCGTCGGCGGCGCGAACACGATCGGGTTCGCGATTCCGGTCGAGCGGGTCCGCCGGATCACCGACGACCTCCTCCGCTTCGGCGAGGTCAAGCCGGTCTGGATCGGCGTCAGGGGAACGACCCTCACGGCCGACCGCGCCCGCCCGAGCGCCCGCGGCCTCGGGATGCGCGTCCGCTCGGTCTATCCCTCCTCTCCCGCCGAGGCGGCGGGCCTGGAGCCGGGCGACGTCGTCGCCTCGCTGAACGGCAGACCCGTGGAGTCCCGCGAGGACTTCGACACGCTCCTCTCCGCCGTCGCGCCCGGGTCTCCGGTGACGCTGGAGGTCCGGCGAGGCGAGCGTTCCCGCTCCGTGTCGATGAAGGCGGCGCGCGTGCCGGAGGACCTCGGCCTCGAGATCCTCCGACGAGAGATCGGTATTTCCGTGGCACAGGCCCGGGGAGGGCTCGCCCTGACCTCGGTCGCGCGCGAATCGCCCGCCGACCGGAAAGGACTGGAACGCGGCGACGCACTCCTCGCGGTGAACGGCGTCCGGGTCGCGACACTCGAGGACCTCTCCCGTGCCGTGGAGCGCGGCTACGGCCGCTCGGGGCTCGTCCTCGTCGTCAGCCGCGGCGGCTACGCCTACAACCTGACGTTCGCGCTCGACTGAAGTGGATCGGGGAGGCTCGCCACGAGCCTCCCCGCGGCGCCGTCCGGCGCTTCCCCTCCAAGATACAGAGAGGCTGGATCGAAGGGATTGGGCAGGGCGGGCCGCCGGGTCCGCCTCGGGTTCACCTTCGGAGGCGCAGCTCCGAGACGACGATCCCGAGGAGGACGAGGCCGCCCCCCCACGCCTCGCGCGCGGAGAGCCGCTCGCCGAGCGTCACCGCCGCGAAGAGCGCCGTGAAGACCGGCTCGAGCGCGAAGATGACGGCCGCGTGGACGGCCGGCATCCGCGCCTGCGCCCAGGTCTGGACGAGCGACGTCACGACCGAGGCGAGGATCCCCATCCAGAGGATCGCGAGGAGGAGCTTCACCGTGAAGTCGAGCGGCCGCGCCTCGGCGGCGAAGAACGGCTCCGGCCTCCCGAGGAAGGGTGTGAGGAGGAGCCGGCCGACGACGACTCCCGCGAAGGCGAAGACGATCTGCCCGGCCGAATAGGCCCGCACGTCGTGCTTCGGTGAGGCGACCCCCAGCTCCACGATGATGACCGCGTAGACGAGCGCCGTCAGGAAGACGAGGAGGTCGCCCGGGTCGAGGCCCGTCGCCCCCGTCGGCCAGGACATCAGGCCGAAGCCCCCGGCGGCCAGGATCAGGCCGACGAGGTTCGAGCCGGAGGGCACCTGCCGGTGGAAGAGCCAGGCGGCGACCGGGGTGAGGGGCACCGAAAGGCCCGTGATGAACGCCGCCTTGGAGGCGGTCGTGAAGAGCTGGCCGACGAGCTGGCAGCCGATGCCGAC
>CALBDV010000385.1 GCA_937927565.1 uncultured Holophagales bacterium | reverse complement strand
CCCGCCGCGCCGAACGACTGGGAGAACGGGGGATTGAGTCCCGTGAAGCCGCACGTGACGATCTGGAACGCGCCGTCGCTCGTGTCCGACGTCGTCCCGGCGGCGTCGCTTACCCGGACGTGGCAGACGGGAGACATGGACTGCGCGACGACCCACGGGAACGAGCCGGTGTTCGGCGTGCTCGCGACGATCGTCTGCGGGTCGACGAGCTGGCCGTTCCACGGCGAGGTCGTCGAGTACTCGATCTTCACGTTCGCGATGGAGCCGCTCGACGTCCAGGTGATCGGGTGGGTCGTCCCCGCCTCCCAGACCTCGCCGCCGTTCGGCGACGTGACCCGGAGGGTCGGGGCGCCGCCGGAGCCGACCGTCATCGAGAAGACGCCGTCGCCGCTCGTCCCGGCGTAGAGGCGGGTGTGGTCGGCCGGGTCGAGCGCGAGGGCCAGGACGTCCAGGTTCGTGAGGCCCGAGTCGAGGTGGTTCCACGTGGCGCCGCCGTCCGCGGAGAACGTCACGCCGTCGGACCCGGAGGCATAGAACGTCCCCGGAGCGGCCCGGTCCGCGACGAGCTCGCCATCGGAGCCCCACAGGTTCGTCACGCGGTTCCAGGACGTTCCGCCATCCGTCGTCCGGTAGACGCCGTCCATCCCGAGGAGGAGGACCGTGCCCGAGGCCGAGGGATGGACGGCGATCGACGAGACGGACATCGGAACGCCTCCCGTGACCGGGCTCCACGACGCTCCGCCGTTCGTGCTCTTCATCAGCCCGCCGAACGTGCTCGCCGCCCAGACGGTCCGGGGGGTCGACGGGTCGACGGCGATCGCGTTGACGAACATGTGCCCGACACCCGTGTAGACGACGTCCCACGTCAGGCCGCGGTCGACGCTCTTGTAGACGTGGTCCGTCGTCCCGGCGTAGACGACGAGCGGAGACGAGGGGTCGATCGCGAGGCACGTGGCCGACTCGAGGAGGACGGGCGTGTAGGTGGCCCCGCCGTCGGCGCTCCGCGCCAGGGCGCCTCCCGTCGCCGCGTAGACGATCGAGGCGTTCGTCGGGTCGAACGCGATCGCCGCCGTGGAGTAGCCGGTCGACACGGCGCTCCAGCTGGCGCCGCCGTTCCTCGTGACCGAGTAGCCGGTCGACGTACCGGCGACGATCGTCGAGGAGCTGACGGGGGAGACGGCCAGCGCCAGCACCTCGGTCCCGGCCGGGCCGATCGGGCTCCACGCGTTCGCGCCGGCGGAGAGGCGCGCCGCGAAGGCGACGGCGAGAACGAGCGGGAAGAGGCCCAGCGCGGCTCGCCGTACAAGGGCGAACCGGAGCGTCGTGTCGTTCATCGGGACTTCCCTCCTGCGTCGGGCGTGGGCGGAGCGGCAGCCACTACACCCGGGACCCGTCTCGAGCTGCAATGCGGCACGAAACGATAGGGGAGATGCCGCGGGGCCGCAAGAAACCGGACCGGACCGGGTCGGTCGGACGTCGCGTGACGCGATGCAGGAGACCGGCGGCAAGTCGGCCGTGGCCGAGTCGAGAGTCCGCCTGCGGGCGCGCGCGATCAGGACCCGGACCGTGACCCCCGCGAGAGACAGCGGTTTCGCCGTGTGGGACCATCTCGTCGGGGGACGCGTGAGGAGTGACGTGTCGCGCACACTTCCAGTCGTGATCCGAGAGCTTCTCTCGGCCGCATTGATGGCATCGGGGCTGGCCGCCGCCCAGCCCTGCGCCTGGCCGTCGTTCGCTCTCCCGGTCGACCTCGGCATTCCGGTCGAGGAGCGGTGGCCGGAGCTGCGAACCGCAGAAGTGGACGGGGACGGACGGCCGGATCTCCTCGCACTCTTCAGCTCCGGCCGCGTCGTCGTCTTCTGGAACCGCGCCGGCGGCCTCGTTCGGGGCCCTTCGACGGAGCAGCTCCCTGGCTCAGCGAGCAGGTTCTTCCTGGAACCGGCGGACCTCGACGGGGACGGTCGGTCGGACCTTCTCGTCGGGGTGAGCTCCTTCGGGGCGCCGCCACGGCGATTCGAGTCGTGGCTCGGGGACGGGGTGGGCGGGTTCTCGAGGGCGGCGTCCGTCACGCTCCCCGAGGGGCTCGGCTCCGGTCTCACCCTCGCACGGTTCGACGGAGGCGCCTCCCTCGACGTTCTCGCGGTGGCTCGTTCGGCGTCGGACGCCTCGAAGCTCGAGGTCGTGCGCTGGCGTGGTCGGGGAGACGGATCGTTTCAGGCCCCCGCGACGATCCTGACGGTCGACAATCCGATAACCGACGCCGGGGCCGGCGGCGTCGTGGCGGGAGACGTCGACGGCGACGGAAGGACCGATCTCGTCGTCTCCTCGATCGGGAGCGTGACCAGCCATCCCGAGGTCCATCCCAGCTCCTCCTATGTGTCGAAGCTCTGGCTCGGGGACGGCGCGGGCGGCTTCGAGTCGAGCTCTCCCGCGCCCTTCGGATGGGCGTTCCGGCTCGTCGACGTCGACGGGGACGGGCGGGACGAGGTCCTCTATGCCAACTGGCAGCAGATGCCGGTCATCTCGGACTCAGGGTTCCTGCGTCGAGAGGCGGACGGGACGTGGCGCGTCCTCGGAACGTGGCTCGCCGATGCACGGTCCCTCCTCGTCGGCGAGCTCGACAGGAATCCCGAGCGCAAAGAGGTTCTCGTCGGCGGAGGCGCCTACCGGCTCGGCGAAGCCGGCAGCGGTGCCGTCCAGTTCGCGACGATTCCGGAGACCGCGCGGCCGACGCTCCTGGACCTGGATGGCGACGGTCACCTCGATGTCCTCGGCGTCGCGAGCAACCCGGTCGGTGCCACCAACCGCCTGGTCCTGGCCCGGAGCGCTTGCGGAGGGGGTCCGGGAACGAGGACGCTCTTTCTTCCCGCATTTCTCTCCCTGACCGGTGCGGAGGCGACCCGTTTCGAGACGGAGGTCGCCGTCACGAACTTCGGGGCCTCTGCGATCTCGGCGGTCCTGCGCATTCACCCGGCGGACGGTGCACCGGCGTCGGACCTGGCCTCCTTCACGCTCGGGCCGGGTCGGGTCAGGTTGCTTTCCACGACCGCGGACGCGGAGGCGGTCAGGGTCGTGATGCCCGAAGGTGTCGATCGGGGCACGGCGACGCTCGAGGTCTCGACGCTGGACGGGTCACAGCAGGACGTCGTCGCGGACGTCCGGATCCTCTCGGAACGGCCGGGTTCCGGGCGCGGGGGCGTCGGCTATCGGGCGCGAGCCGCCGAAGGGCAGCGCGTCGGGGGGACCGGGTACGTTTCCTGGCTGAAGGAAGACGCGGAGGATCGTACGAACCTGGCCGTCGCCAGCGCCGGCCCGGAACCCGTAACTTTGCGCGTCTCTGTCGTCTCGGCAGATCCCGAAAGACCAGGCCGGGTCGTCCTTCCCGACGTCACCCTGACGCCTCACGGAAGCCACCAGTGGAACCGCGTCCTCGCGGCGTCCGGGCTCGGCGCCCGGAGCGGCTGGGCCCACGTCGAGCGGCTCGCCGGAGGTCCCTGGACGGCCTGGGCGACCGTGAACTCGAACGGAACCGGTGACGGCTCGGTCGTCGAAGTGGCGGCGAGCCCGGGGGGGAGGCTTCTCCCCGCGATCGTCGGGACGGATCGGTACCGTACGGACGTCATCCTCACGAACACGGCGTCGACGAGCGGAATCGCAACGCTCAGCTTCCCGCCCGTCTCCGACCCGGATGGGCTCCCGTTCCCGGTCACGCTCGACCTCGAGGTCGGGCCGGAATCGTCCCGGCTGGTGGACCCGGTCTCCTCCCTGAGAGACACGCTCGTGATTCCACCCGGGCCCTATGTCGGGCACGCCACCTCCCATGGTTCGGGTCTCGTGGCCGGAGCGAGAGTGACGACCCTATCGGCATCCTCCGGCTTCTTCGGCGTCTACACGCCTCCCGCGAGTTGGTTCGACTACGGCGAGTCCATGCTCGTCTCCGGCTTGCGCCAGGATCAGAGGAACCGGTCGAACCTCGTGATCGTCGAATCGCCCACCATGGCGCCGGGCCGGTATCGAGTCGAGCTGTTCGACGGTCGGACGGGCACGCTGGCGAGGGCGATCGAAGGGGTCACGCCTGGCGCTACCCATGGCATGCCATCGCGGGTGCAGCTCGACTCGGTCCTGTGGAGTACGGGCGTTCCCTTCGGCTGGGCACGCGTCACGCGCACCTCCTCTTTCAACACCCCTTTCTTCGTCTACGCCGTCGTCAACGACGGCGCATCGGCGGGGCTCGGGTCCGGAGACGGAACGTACCTGCCCGGAGTACCGAGGTAGCGCCGGGCCGGGCGCCACTGGAGGGGCGACGCCGGACTATCGAATCAGCTCGACGCGTCGGGAGAGACCCGGAGCGTGGGCGAGCCTGGCATCGCAGGTGAGGAGCACCGTGTCGAGCGCCTCGGCGAGCGCGACGTAGACGGCATCGTAAGCGGTCAGCCCGTCGCGCAGGGCCCAGACCCGGCCCAGGAGCGGCTCGTGAGGGTGGCGTTCCAGGTCGAGCGCGCGGAGGTCCTCGAGAGCAGACGTCCCCGCGGCCGCGTCGAGCTCTCCGGTCCTCACGAAACGCCGCAACGCCTGAGTGACCTCGACGTCGGCCAGGTGCGGGACGTGGAGACCGAGCGAGGGGTCGGCGATTCGGGCCGCGATCGCGCGGCCGCTCTTCGTCCCGAGCAGGAGCTCGACGAGGGCCGACGCATCGAGGACGATCACCGGGCGTTGCGCTCCGTCCGGATCACGGCCGTCCGCGCGGACGGCGGCGTCGCCGGCGAGATGACCTGTACGAGCCTCGGGAGCGTCCACAGGCCCAAGGGAACGCTCCGGGGTTCGACGCTGACGTTCACGGAGACGGAGGCGATCCGGCCCGGGAATGCGACGCTCGGGACGACCTACACCGTCACCCTGAGCGGGGCGGGAGGAAGCGGCACCTACTCGGACCCGGTGGCGCAGCAGAGCGGCACGATCGAGATCGGGCGACCGTAGGAGGCCGCCCGATCTCCTCCCGCGAGCGCCTCAGTTGATCGGCTCGCCCTTCTCCATCTTCGCGATCATGCTCTTCAGGTTGTTCCGGTTCCCGTCGTCGGGCGCCTGCGCGAGCGCCTTCTTCGCGGCCGCGAGCGCTTCCTTCGTCTTTCCCTGCGCGGCGTAGGCCCGCGCGAGGCCGACGTTGACGGGCCAGACGTCGGGGTGCCTCTTCGCGTTCAGGAGGAAGACCGCCACGGCCTCGTCGGTCTTCTTCTGGGCCTGCAGCTGACGGGCGTACATGTGGAGGTCGGTCGCCGAGGCGGTCGGGTGCTCGAGCGCCTTCTGCATCGTCGCCTTCGCGGCGTCGGCCAGTCCGTTCGCGGCCTGGGCCTGCGAGAGCGTCGAGAGCGACTTGAAGTTCGCCTGCCCCGTGAACGGCGCGGAGACGGCGGATTCGGCCCACTTCAGCGCCTCGGGGAGGTTGATCTTCTTCCCGAGACAGAACTGGGCGGCCTCTTCCCACGCCTGCCAGGAGAACCCGTTGCGGTTCCTCAGCTCCTCTCGGATCGCGGCGAGGTAGAGGCCGTCGACGTCGGGGACCTCGACGCGGACCGGCACCTCGAGCTCGTCCCACCGGAGGGCGACGGTCGCCTCCGAGGGCTTGCGCTCGACGAAGTCGAACGTCATCCAGTGCGTGTACGGCGCCTT
>CALBDV010000384.1 GCA_937927565.1 uncultured Holophagales bacterium | reverse complement strand
GGCGAGGCGTGAGATCGTGCGTCGAGTTGGGACCGCATCTGCACTCGTGTATCACGAAGACCGTGAAAAGCCCGCCCGTGCTTTGTGTCATGCGTTGCCTGAGACCTGAGGGGTCGCAACCGAGGGAGGGATCACGAACTCTCCAGTGCGCCATCATATGAAGCGGACGTAGGAGGACAGAAATGGCTCGACGAGTGTTCTTTAGTTTCCACTACCAGAACGACGTTTGGCGTGCCAACGTCGTCCGCAACTCCCACGTCGTGGAGGGTACGGCCGCGGCCGGATTTGCGGATGCCTCTCTCTGGGAAGAGACGAAGAAGAAGGGTGACGCGGCGGTCAAGAAGCTAATCGACGACGGCCTCAACAGCACCACCGTGACTGTCGTTCTCATCGGCGCACAGACCGCCAACAGGAAGTACGTCGGGTACGAGATCGAGCAGAGCGTGAAGCGGGGGAACGGGCTGCTCGGCATCTACATCGATGGGATCAAGGATCAGAACGGCAACACCTCTGTGAGGGGGAAGATCCCAGAGGCACTGTCAAAGACGGGTGCCCCCACCTACCCGTGGGATCGCGACAGCTTCGGGGCTTGGGTCGAGGCCGCGGCGAAGAAGGTAGGGCGCTGAGGGCTAAGCCATGCCAGCGAGCCGTGTCCGGATCGTCCACGAAGATCGCGCCGACTGGATGACGGCGCTCGACGCTGCGATTCGTGCCGCAGCCGAGCGCAACACCGGTGCGAGCACGGCCGTTGTTTTCCAGACGGCCACGGGCGCCGACACGGATCTCGTTGTTTACCTCGGGAGCGCGGCGGGGGCGGCGAGCGCCACGTGCAGAACCGAGCTCGAGTACGCCGCAACACTAGACCGACGGATCCTGCCCATCGTGGGAGACCTGAAGAGGTACACGGCGGAAACGCCCGAGCCGATTCATCCGATCAACGGCGTGGAGTGGTCGAGCGCCGAGCTTCTGGCCGAAGACATCCTCCGACACCTCGGCTTGACCGAGCCCGACAGGCGGATCTTCCTCAGCTATCTGAGGAGGGAAGCCACGCCGTTGGCCGAGCAGCTCTACGACGAGCTACATCGTCGGCGGTACAGCGTCTTTCTGGACCGCTTCGAGCTCGATGCCTGTGTGCGGGTGCAGCAGTCGATTCACGAGGCACTGCACGAGTCATCCTTCGTCCTCCTTCTCGAGACGCCCGGTGTCGACACTTCCTGCTGGGTCGAGCAGGAGGTCGTCTACGCGATGCAGCATCAACTCGGCCTGATCAGTCTCACGATTCCGACCTCCCGGTTTGCTGTGGTCCCACCGGACAAGCGATTCCCGATCAGCCCATCGGATCTGAGCGATAGCGACACCGCGAAGGCCAGGCTCACACCTACGGCGCTAGATACTGTGCTCCTGAGGGTCGAGCAGGAGCACGCGGACCAGCTGAGGGCTCGAAGGGAGAGAATGGTCCTGGACGTCTTGAGCGTCCTGCGTGACGTGAGCCGACCTGCAACACGCCTCGGCGACTGCTCGGTGCTCCGCAGAGCGCCAGATGGAAACGAGACGGTCATCCGCGTGTGCCCGCGGCCTCCGGACCCGCGTGATCTGCACGACCTGGATCTCGAAAGGAGCGCGCGCCCTGGCGCAGCGAAGGGGTGGCTCTTCGCTGAGGAGACTGGATATCCGCGGCGGCTGCGCGTCACGAGCTGGGTCGCGAGGAGGCTTTCGAGCGACATGAAGTGGGTGACCCCGGGTACCTTCGCCAAGATGGCGGAGACGCAACTCGCATGAACCGCAAGGCCGCGCTCGCCGGACGTTTCGTCTTTCTCTCTGCGAGCTACCCCCCGCGTGCTTACGGAGCGACGTCCGACAGCCACGAGATCGCCAGGGCGATCAAGATGCTCCTCGCGATCGTCTTCGAAGAGGGTGGACTTCTGACCTTTGGGGGGCACCCGAGCATCTCGCCATTGGTGCTGATGATGGCGCGGGAATACGGGCGGAAGGAGCGTGTGCGCATCTACCAGTCCGCGCTCTACAAGGATGTCATCTCGCCAGTCACTAGAGAGCTGCGACACGAGGGCTACGGAGAGATCGTCTTCACGGAAGCCGCCGCTGGAGAGGAGCCCTTTCACGGAAGCAACAAGAAAAGCCTAGCGCTCATGCGTGAGCGGATGGTGAAGGAAACGAATCCGATTGGCGCGGTCTTCGTCGGTGGAGACACAGGTGTCGGCGAAGAGCTGGACCTCTTCCGGCGGGCGTATCCTCGAAGGCCCGCCGTGCCCGTAGGAGCCCCGGGTGGCATCGCACGTGAGCTTCTCGGTCGTGTCGAGAAGGAGCTCCCGGGCGGCAGCTTCTTCGAGGAGCTCTACGCATCGAGGAACTACCTCTCTTTGATGCGGAAGGTCGTGCTGTTGATCGAAAGGCACGTGGAAGACGAAGAACCGCCTCCGGCGCTCCGGATGGAGGGGTGAACGAGCCAGCGGATCCGCAGCAACGTGCTGGCCGCCGGTTTGGCGTCGCCCTCTCCTTCCCCGGAGAGAAGCGGGCATACGTCTCACGGGTTGCCTCCGCTCTTCAGGCCCGAACCTCGGTCTTCTACGACGCCGATCACGAAGCCCAGCTCGCTCGGCTCGATCTCGACCTGTACCTTCAAGACATCTACCGCAACCAGGCGGAGTTGCTCGTCGTATTTCTCTGCGAGGACTACAGCCGAAATGAGTGGTGCAGCCTGGAGTGGCGTGCGATTCGCAACCTCATCAAGATGGGCGAGCGTGACCGGATCATGCTCATGCGCTTCGACGATGCCATTGTCGAAGGGCTCTTCTCGCACGACGGCTGCGTCGACCTCCGAAAGCACACGCCCGAAGAAGCTGCGGACCTCATCTGTCAGCGGCTGAGCCAACTTCGTGGTGCTGGCACACCGACTTCCC
Source organism: uncultured Holophagales bacterium (assembly GCA_937927565.1). Lineage (GTDB taxonomy): Bacteria > Acidobacteriota > Thermoanaerobaculia > UBA5066 > UBA5066 > UBA5066. Next base: position 2,749 of record CALBDV010000384.1, on the reverse strand, counting down.
CTCCGGGCCTCGCGCTGGGCATCCAACAGGCGAATACCCGTGAGCCGCCCGGCGAGACGCCCGGGATCGAGCAGGAGACCCTCATCGTCCGGCTGCCCCCGCCGACCGGCACACGTACGGGAACCGACCCTGCGAGCGCGCTACGGACCTCAGGTCTCGAAGTCCCCCTTGAGGGATGGCTTCGATCCCTTGCCATCGACTCGAACTACCAAGAACGCCACGACCGGCTCGTCGTGAGCCTCATCAACAACGAGTACGAAGAGGCAGCTACCCAGTACTGGGAGCTGCTGTACTACACGGGCACCCGTGAGCTGTGGATTGACCGGGCCTACTTATCGGAGCGGCTCCTCGAAATGAGCGAGCGGCGCGGGGACCACAGGACCTCGGGTCTGATCCTGGCCAAAGGCCAGGCGTGGCCGCTGGTCTACAACCGGCGCGCGCGCGAGGCGCGGAAGGCGCTCGAGAAGGCCTTGGCTTTCTCCGTGAGGGCAAAGGATCGACTGGGTATCGCCCTGTACCACGAGTACATGGCCGATGTCGCGTCGAGTAGCGGGAACGTCCGCCTCGCAGACGAGCACTACTTGGAGGCCAGGGACCTGTTTCAAGGTGCCGAGGCACACAAGGTCGAACTCAAGCGGCTCTTCGCAAGGTCCGCTCACGACGACCTTGGGTCGCGGAATCGAATCACCGCTCTGGCACGACTGCGCGAGGACTTCGGCTCGCTCAAGAGCTACATGGAAGGAATCACCCAGATAGAGCTCGCGCGCAGCTACCTGTTCCTGGGCGCACCAGAAGCGTTGATCACGGCCGAAGAAGCGTACAGCTTGCTCGAGAACGACGTGAAGATGCCTACGAGCGCAGCCAAGGCCAAGGCGCTCCTGGAACGCATTCTGAAGACCAGACGAGGTGAACGGTGACTCGCACCTTTGGACGCAACGAGCTCGATCTGCCGATCGCTGCTACAACGTACAGCCACCAGAACCTCCCCTCGGGCTACCTGCGGATCTCCATCACAGACCGCTGCAACATGAGGTGCTCGTACTGCCATAACGAGGGGCAGGTCGGCGTCAGCGCGAGGAGTATGTCGCTCGACGAGCTGCGCTTCATTGTGACCAACGCCCGCCGATACGGTCTGATCAAGGTCCGGCTAACGGGGGGCGAACCACTGCTGCACCCCGAGTGCCGCGCGATGCTCCGGATGCTGAAACGCGAGCTAATCATCCCCACGGTCGGCTTCAACACCAACGGGATACTGACGCGGGTGCTGCTGCCGATCGTCACCGAGAGGCTCATCGACGATCTCGTGATCGGCGTCGACTACGTGGACGGACGAGTATCGAAGGACTCGGCCGTCGGTGCATCCTCCGAGCAGATCCTCGGAAACGTGATCCGGCTCAAGGAGCTGGGCCAGAAGGTCAGCATCGCCTGCGTCTACGACGGGGACGACCCGAGGCTCGAACGTTTGGCCGCCTGGTGCCTGGACCACGACGTGGTGCTGAAGATCCTCGAGAAAACGGACGACAGGATCGTCGCGAGAGTGAGCGATGACTTCGTCTCGATGGCGAGGCGGATCATCGAACGCTTCTCGCTGGAGGTCGGCATCATCGCCACGTTTTCCGAGTACTACGGTCTTCGCGATGGTGCGCCGAGGATCTACTTCTTCCATTCGCACTGCCGGGTCCGGGAATGTGGGATCTGCGGCAGGATCCACGTCCGCGTCACGGCTGACGGCTACGTCAAGAGCTGCATTCAGGAGGACGTGAAATTTCCGCTGCTCACTGGGCGCTTTGACGAGAGCATACTAAGGGTCATCGCAAACTTGGGGTGCCCGCCAGAGACGAGACGGGTGGAGCCGAGTGCGGACCGGCCCTAGACGGCGCCACGGACCTGCTCGTGCCGTGGACGGCAAGAACACGAGCATGGAGACGTGGTGTAACCAGCTGCGAGAGACGGGCGGGCGTGGCGGGGCCTTCTCTCGCGCGCTCATGGAGGAGGAGAGGCGGAAGCAGACTCGGCTGGCCACCCTCTCGGCATCCATCGGCCTGCCCCTGTACGAGACCCACACGTACCACCTCCCCGGGGATCGAGGGCGGATGGACCGACGGTGCGCCGAACTGGAGAAGGCTGGCTGGAAGCTGTCCGTCCGCCTGTTAGACACCCGGGACGGGCAGCTCCTGCTCCGCGATGTGAACGTCGCTGCGAAGGCGCTGGCGGCCACCGTCCGCGACCCCCACTTCGAGCGCTGCACCGCCCTTGTGAGCCCCTACAAGGATCCGACGACGAGCGGCACCGTGCTCGTGAGCTCCGGTGACGCCCTCTTGGAGATGGTGAATGGCCCGCACTACTGGCTGACAAAGTCGCCTCCAGAGGGCGTTTCGATCCTGAGGTGCTGGTACCGCTTCCCGTCCCCATCCGTGCAGTACTCAACCGACGATCCGGCGGAGCGCCTCCAACTGTTTCAGAGCCTGCGAGACGTCGTGAGAATGACGGTCGGCGTTAGCCTTCGTCAGCTGTCCGAGATTCGGAGCTCGTTGTACGCCGAATACCACTGGCGGAGCGACCTGGGCTACAGGTTTCTCGAGTGTTCCTACTCATCGGTTTGGACGGGTGGGCCTCTGTGAGCAGACACCTGGGACCTAGCGACGCCCGAAGAACCCGCCGAGGGAAGGGACGCCCCCGGGCGGCTCCGGCGGTAGGGGCGGAGGAGCCGGACGCTCTGCGAGGCGCGCGCCGGGCGGGGCCCCAATTT
>CALBDV010000383.1 GCA_937927565.1 uncultured Holophagales bacterium | reverse complement strand
CTGCGTGGACGCCTGCCCGAAGGACGCGATCTGGATGACGAAGGACTACGAGATGTCGTACTTCTCGAGGAAGGACGCCATCTACGGGATTCCCGAGCTGACGGAGAAGCCGTCGGACACCGGCGAGGGTGGCCCGGGCTACGGCTACCGGCCGTACTACGGCGCGAGCCCGGCGAAGAAGGCCGGGCAGTTCGAGCCCTCGGGCCTCTCTCTCCTTCCGATGACCCTGGCCCGCAACGCCGCGATCAACCGGGTTCCGCCTCCGCCGCCGAAGCCCCCGGCCCCGGCGCCAGCCAAGCCTGCCGCCTAGGCGCGGAAACCCTGCCAGGACGGCCTCCACGCCCCGGAACCCCCGGGGCGTTTCCGTCTCTGCCTCCTACCAGATGATGCGGGCGCCGAGACGCAGCTGGTAGGGACGGCCGGACGAGTCGATCGGCTTCCAGTCGCCGCCCGAGCGCGGCCGGGTGTCGCTCGACTCGACCCTCGGGTCGGGAGCGAGGATCCTCAGGACGGCCTCGTTCACCTCGACGGCGAGGCGTACGCGCGGTTCGCCCGAGGGGCCCGGGCCGCCGAGGGTGAAGACCGAGTCGGAATCGCCGGGAAGCCGGACGAGGCTCTCTCCCTTCGTCGGGTCGAACCCTGCGAGAGGTGCGGACGTCTCGAGGGCCGGAGGCGCGGCGAAGAGCTGGAAGTGCTGCGTAGTTCCGGGCGGCAGCTCGATCCGAGGCTGGGCGATGACGGCGGCGGCGCCGGCGAGGCATAGAAACACTACAAAGGGCCGGTACCTCCGCATCACGCGGGAATTCTCCTCCTTCTGCGGGGAAACCGCACTTCTTCCCGGCGTCGACGGTCGGCGCTCGTCGCGGGAACGGGCCCCGAAGGCCGGCCGTCAGTGGAGGAACGAGCCGCCATTGAGGCCCAGGGCCGTGCCGTTGGTGTAGGAGGCGAGCGGGGAAAGGAAGAAGAGGATCGCCCTCGCGCAGTCCTCGGGCGTGGCGATCCTGCCCAGCGGAATTTCCGCTTCGATCTCGGCCTTGCGCGCGTCGACGTCGGGGCGCGCCATGGCGGTGTCGACCCAGCCGGGGCAGATCGAGTTCGCCGTGATGCCGCGCGGTCCCTCGTTGCGGGCCAGGCAGCGCGCGAGGCTGACCATTCCCGCCTTCGACACGGCGTAGCTCGCCGCGTCCGTCTCGGCGCGGAAGGCGGCTCGCGAAGCGACCATGACGATCCGCCCGAACCGGGCGACGCGCATCGCCGGGAGCGCGAGGAGGGTCAGGTGTGCCGCCGACTCGAGGTTCACGGACTGGGTCGTCCTCCACCGGGAAAGGAAGGCGGCGTCGTCGGTCTCCTCGAAGGGGTTCCTCACGTAGATTCCGGCGTTGTGGACGAGGAGCAGGGGGGGGCCAAGGGAGGCGACGACCTCCCGGTGGAGGCGCCGGCGCTCGTCGTCGCTGCCGAGCCCGGCCTGGAAGACGGCCGCCGGAGGTCCCCCGGCACGGGCGATGTCGCTCGCGACCTCCTCGGCCTCCGCGCGGCTCTGGCCGTAGTGAATCGCCACGCGGGCATTGCACCGCCCGAGGAGCCTCGCGGTGGCGGCGCCGATGCCACGAGAGGCGCCGGTGACGAGGGCGACCCGGCCCTCGAGGTCGAGAAGCGGGGAAGGGGAAGTCGTCGGTGCGTGCATCCGCGGAGTCTCGCACCGCAGGCCCGGGGCGTCAGCCTTCGAGCCGAACGCGCGCCAGGGCTCCGAGGGCACCCGTGAACTCGCCGAGCGGAAGGAAGGAAGCCTGCGCACCGACCAGGGCCGTCACGCCGCCGAGAATCTCGACGAGGAGGGGGTTGTTTCGGAGCGTGGAGCCCGCATAGAGGACGTCGGGCCGCCTGCGGGTCGAGCTTCCGTCCGCGGAGGAGGCGAGGGCGACGGCGATCTGCCCGGCGAGGAGGGCGACGTTCTCGCCCACGAGGCCGAGGAGGGCGTGCGCGACGTCGTCGGCCCGTGGCTCGAAGGCCTTCCCGAAGTTTGCCGCGGTCAGGTCGGGCACCAGCGCGATGCCTCCGGGCCTGTAGAGATCGCCCACGAGGAGGTCGACGCGCCGCCGGTCGCCGGTTGCGGCGAGGGCGACGAGGCGGTCGTGGTCGTCGGTTCCGAGGAGAAGGCGTCCCAGGCCACGGAGCGTCCCGCCGCCGAGCGCGGTACCGCCGACTCGGGCCACGTTGCCATCCTCTTCCATCCGGAGGATCGACGTCCCCGTCCCGAGGCTGACGAGGAGGTGAGGGTAGGCCGGGGCGAGTCCGGCGCGCCCCGTCAGGATCGGTTCGCCGGCGCCCCACGACGCGAACTCGTCGACGACGAGGACGGGGCGAGCGGGGGCGAGCCGGTCCGCCAGGCTGGTGGCGCCGCCGCCGGTCGCGGCGACGAGACGCAGGGAGTGACGGAGAAGGAAGGCGTCGAGCAGGCGCTCGTCTCCCGCCGGAGCCACGAACATCTCGAACGAAGGGAGCGGCCGGTCGACCGGGACCGCCACGGCCTTCACGAGCGTGGCGCCCAGATCGACGCCGGCATCCCAGATGCTCATCCGGGGGATTGTCTCCCAGCGGGTCGAGGCTGTGTCAGCCGCCTTCCTTCGGCTCGATGTAGTCGAA
>CALBDV010000382.1 GCA_937927565.1 uncultured Holophagales bacterium | reverse complement strand
TCGCCGTCGCGGTCCACGTCGACCCGGAGGTCCTCGTCGTCGACGAGGTCCTCGCGGTGGGCGACGAGGCGTTCTCGCGCCGCTGCCTCGACACGATCAAGGAGTTCTCTGCCCGGGGGAAGACGATCTTCTTCGTCTCCCACTCGCTCGCCCTCGTCGAGGAGCTCTGCGACCGCGTCCTCTACCTCTCCGGGGGCAGGGTCGCGGGCCTCGCCGAGCCGCGCGAGATGCTCGCGGCCTACCGCCTCGACGTCTCCGCGGGCGAGGGGACGCGCCTCCTGGCCGAGCACGCCGTGGAGCAGGAGACGCTCCGTGCCGAGGAGGCCTCCCCGGAGCCCCGGGCCATGGACGAGGTCGAGGTCGAGGCCCGGCCCGTCGAGAGGGCCCGCCGCTGGGGAGACCGCTCGGCGACGATCGACGGCGTCCGGCTTCTCGGGGCGGCCGGGGACGAGCGCTACGCATTTCGGACGGGAGAGCCCGTCACGATCCAGATCGAGGCGACCCCCGCGCGCCCCCTTTCCGACTTCGTCTTCGGCGTCGGCCTCTTCACGCCGGAGGACGTCTGCGTCCATGGTTCCAACACCGAGATCGACGGTTTCACGCCCGGCGGCTTCGACGGGCCGGCCCGGGTCCGTCTCACGCTCGAGAGCTGCGACCTCGGGCCCGGCACCTACCTGGTCGACGTCGCGGTCCACGCCCGGAACGGGACGCCCTACGACTACTGGCGCGGCGCCTGCCGTTTCCGCGTCGACTCACCGCGGACCGAGGCCGGGATCTGGGCTCCGGAGCGGTCCTGGGCCACTGAAGGGGGGGTCTCGTGGGCGCGTACCTGACGAGCGGGAGCCGTTTCCGCGCCGAGCCGCTTCCGGCCGCCTCGCGCGTCCTTCTCTGGGCGCTCCTGGCGACGGCCGTCACGTTCCTTCTCGTCGAGACCGGGCACACCCCCTTCTTCGAGCCCGACGAGTCCCGCTACGCCGAGATCCCGCGCGAGATGCTCGCCACCGGCGACTTCGTGGCGCCGCACCTGAACGGGTATCGCTACTACGAGAAACCGCCTCTCCACTACTGGGCCGTCGCGGCGTCGATGTCCCTGTTCGGCGAAAAGGAATGGGCGGCGCGCCTCCCGGTGAAGCTCTCGGCCGCCGGGATGGTCCTCGTCAGCGTGCTTTTCGCCCGACGGCGCTTCGGGGAAAGGGTCGCCCTGCTGGCGGGGCTGATCGTAGCCACGTCCTTCCTCGTCGTTGCACTCGCTCGCATCAACATCATCGACACCCCGCTCTCGCTGGCCGTCTCGTCGGCGGCGTTCGCTTTCGCCTCTTTTCAGGAGCACGAGCGATCGGGGGATCGCGGACGCGCACGGGCCGCTCTCTATCTCCTCCACTTCTCCTGCGCGGCGGCCGTGATGCTGAAGGGGCTCGTCGGTCTCGTCCTTCCCGGGGGGGCGATTCTCGTCTGGGCGCTCCTGTCGAGGCGGATCTCGATCGTGCCGAGGCTCTTCTCGCCCGGGCCCCTGATCCTGTTCCTCGCCCTCGTCCTGCCGTGGCACCTCGCCATCGCGCGGCGCGACGGAGAGTGGTTCGACTTCTACGTCGTCGGCGAGCACTTCCGGCGGTACTTCGAGAGCGGGCACCGGCGAGACGGCAGCCCCCTCTTCTTCCTGTGGGCGCTCCTCGGCGGCCTTGTCCCCTGGACCCCGTACCTCGGCCGGCTCGCGGGGGCCTTCCCTTCGATCCGCCGCGGGGAATGGCGGGAGAGAGGTGGCGAGGCCTACCTGCAGGTCTTCTGGATCCTCGTCCTGGCCTTCTTCTCCGTCTCGCAGTCCAAGCTCATCCCCTACGTCCTGCCGGTCTGGCCGGCCGTCGCCGTCCTCGTGGCGCTCGGCCTCGAGAGAGCCCGGCAGCTGGGCGCGCCGCTGCGCGCGGAGAGGTGGGTCTCGGGCCTTGCCTTCGGCCTTCTCGCCGGCGTTGCCGCGGCCTACGCATTCGGGGCGGGGATGGCGGCCCGGTACGGCGTCGTGCCCGAAGCGATCGTGGCCACGGCCTTCCTCGCCCTCGGGGCGCTTCTGAACCTCGTCCCGGCCCGGGGTGACGCCCGCTCCCCGCGCCGGCCCGTCTCGACGGAACGGCTCGCCCTGACGGTGGCGGCGCCGTGGATCGGATTCGTCGCGGCTCTCGTCTTCGCGCTTCCGTCCGTGGCCCGCTCGGTCACTCCCTGGCCGCTCGTGGCGGTCCTGCAGCGCGAGCTGCGTCCCGACGATCTCCTCCTGCAGAGGGGGCACTACCTGCAGGCTCCGGCCTTCTACACGAAGAGGCTGACGCCCATCGCCGACCTCGAATGGAGCGAGCTGGACTTCGGACGCGCGGAGGCGGGCCGCCGGGGCCTCTACCTCTCCGACGAGGAGTTCGCCCGGAAGTGGCACGGTCCCGTCCGGGTCCTCTGCGTCGTCCACTTCGGCCACCTGCGCGACTTCGGGAACCCCGCCCTCGGCCTCTCCCTGCCGCACGTCCTCGCGAAGAGCCCCAACGGGAAGTTCTTCCTCGTCACCAACCGGCCGTGAGGCCGTCGGGCGGTCCTTCGGGGAGACGTTCGGCGTGCGCGACGCCGTCCCCTAAAATCCGGAGGCCGTGACGAGTTCCGCCCCCGTCGCCCGCAAGGTCTCCATCGTCATCCCCGTCTACAACGAGGAGGGGAACCTGCCGCGCCTCCTTCCGAGGCTCGTCCCCGTTCTCGAGGGGCTGGGGAGGCCGTGGGAGGTCGTCTTCGTCGACGACGGTTCGCGCGACCGTTCGCTCGCCCTCCTGAAAGAGGCCGCCCGGTCCTTTCCCGGGCGCGTGAAGGCGGTCGAGCTCCTCCGGAACGCCGGGCAGCACATGGCGATCATGGCCGCGTTCGGAGAGACGGACGGCGAGTACGTGATCACGCTCGACGCGGACCTCCAGAACCCGCCGGAGGAGATCCCGAAGCTCGTGGCGAAGATGGACGAAGGGCACGACGTCGTCGGAACGGTGAGGGCGAACAGGAAGGACACCCTCTTCCGGAAGGCCGCCTCGCGCCTCGTGAACCGGACGACCGCGCTCCTGACCGGGATGCGGCTCGGAGACTACGGCTGCATGCTGCGCGGCTACCACCGCGACGTCGTCGACGTCATGACCGCTTCGGACGAGGTCACCACGTTCATCCCGGCGCTCGCGCAGCTCTACGCGCGCAACCCCGTGGAGATCGAGGTCGCCCACGAGGAGAGGGCGGAAGGGGAGTCGAAGTACTCGGTCCTCCGCCTCGTTCGGCTCAATTTCGACCTGATGACCGGCTTCTCGGTCGTCCCCCTCCAGCTCTTCGGCCTTCTCGGGTTCCTGACCGCTCTCTTCGGCTTCGGATTCGGCGTTTTCCTCCTCGTCCGGAGGCTCGTCGTCGGCGCCGAGGTGGAGGGGGTCTTCACGCTTTTCGCCCTCGCGTTCCTCGTGATGGGGGTCATCATGGCGGGCGTGGGAATGGTCGGCGAGTACGTCGGGCGGATCTACCAGCAGGTGCGTGGCCGGCCGCGCTTCCTCGTCCGCCGGGTCCACGAGGGAAAGGAGGAGCCATGAGCGGAATCGTCATCTGCGCCTATGGCGACGTCGGGTACCGCTGCACGAAGTGGCTTCTCGACGCGGGCGAACCGGTCAGGCTCGTCTATACGCACCCCGATGCTCCCGACGAGGTGCGCTGGTGGGAGTCGGTCGCCGAGCTCGCCCGCTCGCGTGGCGTTCCCGTGAAGCTCGTCGGGTCGCTCGACGCCCCCTCGGAGGAGGCGGTCATCCGGGCCGCCGAGCCCCACTTCCTCTTCTCGTTCTACTTCCGGAAGCTGATTCCCGCGAGGATCCTCTCGATTCCCCCGATGGGGTCCCTCAACATGCACGGTTCCCTCCTTCCCGCGTTCCGCGGCCGGTCGCCCGTGAACTGGGCCATCCTGAAGGGGGCACCCGTGACGGGGGCTTCCCTCCACTACATGACCGAGAAGCCCGACGCCGGAGATCTCGTCGACCAGGAGGCGGTCCCGATCGGCCCCGACGACGAAGCGCTCACGGTGGCCCGTCGCGTCACCGAGGCGGCGGTGGCCGTGCTGGCGCGGAGCTGGCCGAAGCTGAAGGCAGGGACGGCCTCTCGCACTCCTCTCGACCTGAAGAAGGGCTCCTACTTCGGAGGCCGCAAACCCGAGGACGGTCTCATCGACTGGCTCCGTCCGGCACAGGAGGTCCACGACCTCGTCCGTGCCGTGACGCGCCCGTGGCCCGGGGCCTTCACCGACGTTCTCGGCCCGCGCGTGACGATCTGGAAGACCCGGCTCTCGGGCTACGGCGGGCACGACACGTTCCCCGGAAAGATCGAGCTCACGGAGAAGTCCGTCATCATTTTCTGCGGCGACGACCGGCCCGTGGAGATCCTCCTGGCGCGCCCCGAGGGGCAGCCGGACATGAACGAGGCTGCCTTCCGGGCCTGGACCCTGGCCCGGGGCTGAGGCGGCCGGAAAGGCCCGATGCGCGTCCTCGTCCTCGGAGTCAACGGTTTCATCGGCAATGCCCTCACGCGGCGGATCCTCGGCACGACCGGCTGGGAGGTCTACGGCCTCGACGTCGGGAGCGACCGGATCACGGAGTTCCTCGACGACAGGCGGTTCCGCTTTCTCGAGGGGGACATCGCCATCAACCGCGAGTGGATCGAGTACCACGTCAAGAAGTGCGACGTCGTCCTCCCGCTCGTCGCGATCGCCACGCCCGCGACCTACGTCAAGAACCCGCTCTCGGTCTTCGAGCTCGACTTCGAGGAGAACCTGCGCATCGTCAAGATGGCGGCCAAGTACGGCAAGCGGGTCGTCTTCCCGTCGACCTCGGAGGTCTACGGGATGTGCCCCGACCGCGAGTTCGACGAGGACTCCTCGCCCCTCGTCTACGGCCCGATCCGCAAGGAGCGCTGGATCTACTCCGCCTCCAAGCAGCTCCTCGACCGGGTCATCTGGGCGATGGGAAACGCAAACGGCCTGCGTTTCACCCTTTTCCGCCCCTTCAACTGGTATGGCCCGCACCTCGACAACGTCGACGCGCCGAAGGAGGGGTCGAGCCGCGTCCTGACGCAGTT
>CALBDV010000381.1 GCA_937927565.1 uncultured Holophagales bacterium | reverse complement strand
CTTCTCCGCCACCTTGCGCTCCCGGTAGCGGGCTCCGCCCCCTTCGATCGTCTTCTGCGGGACGCGGGAGGTCGCGAGGGCGTGCGCCGGGACGTCTTTCGTGATCGTACTCCCGGCTCCGATGATGGCCCCGTCGCCGATCGTGACGGGGGCCACGAGCTGCACGTCCGACCCGACGAAGACCCCGGCGCCGATGCCGGTGTGGTGCTTGCCGAAGCCGTCGTAGTTGCAGGTGATGACGCCCGCGCCGACGTTCGTCTTCTCGCCGACCGAGCAGTCGCCGAGGTAGGTGAGGTGGTTCGCCTTGGCGCCCCGGGCGAGGCGCGCCTTCTTCGTCTCGACGAAGTTCCCGACGTGGACGTCGGGACCGAGAACGGTCCCCTCGCGAAGGCGGGCGAACGGGCCGACGAACGCTCCGTCACCGACGACGGCGTTCTCGATGACGCAGTACGGACGGACGAGGACGTTCGCGCCGATCGTCGAGGAGCCGACGACGCACCCCTGTCCGATCCGCGAGCCGGCCCCGACGGACGAGGCCCCCGTGATCGTGACGAACGGCTCGACGACCGCGTCGGGCCCGAACGTCACCCCCTCGTCGAGCGTGATCGTCTCCGGGCGGATCAGCGTCGCTCCCGCGGCCATCGCCGCGCGCGCCGCACGCCGCCTGAGAAGCGCGTCGACCTCGGCGAGCTCGGCGCGCGAGTTGACGCCGAGGACCTCCGAGGCTTCCTCGACCGGGATCGCGACGACCCCGATCCCATCCGCCACCGCGAGGCCGAGGACGTCGGTGAGGTAGAACTCCCGCTGGGCGTTGTCGTCGGTCAGGCGCGGCAGCTCGCGCTCGAGGACGGTCCGCTCGAAGGCGTAGATGCCCGAGTTGATCTCGCCGATGGCGAGCTCCTCCGGCGTCGCGTCCTTCGCTTCGACGATGCGCGCGAAGCGGCCGCTTCCGTCGCGGACGACGCGGCCGTACGCTCCGGCGTCGCCGAGGCGCGCCGTCAGGACGGCGACCCCCGCGCCGGGATCGACGTCGAGCGCCCCCTCGAGCCGGACGAGCGTCCCGGCGGTGAGGAGCGGAACGTCCCCCGCGAGGACGACGACGCGCGTCGCATCGCCGAGCGCGGAAACGGCGGCGCGGACGGCATCGCCCGTCCCTCGCGGCGGGTCCTGGACGACGACGATCGCCTCCGGCGCGGTTCTCGCGAGGTGAGGGATCAGCTCTTCCCGCCCGGCGCCGGCGACGACGACGAGGCGCGAACCGGGGCGGCCCGCCAGGTACGCGCGCGCCGCGGCGACCGCGTGGTCGATCAACGGCCGCCCTGCCGCCTCGTGGAGGACCTTCGGCCGGGCAGACTTCATCCTCACCCCCCGCCCCGCGGCCAGGAGGACGACGGTCACGGGGCCGGACACGGTTCAGCCCCTCCCGACGAGGGCCTCGAAGAGAGGCTCGGAGCGGAGCGAGGCGAGGTCCGCCTCGAGACGGGCCTGGATCCGGTTCTGCCCCGACGCCTCGATGGCGGCGCGCAGGCGCTCGACCGCCTCGGCCGGCCGGCCGTTCAGCGCGAGGCAGCACGCGGCGAGGTAGGCGAGACGCCCGTCGGGATCCCCGTGCCCGTTCACCGAGTGGACCAGCTCGAGCGCCCTCAGGCAGTTCCCCCGGTTCTTCTCGAAAACGGCGGCGTGGTAGATCTCGACCGGGTCGCGCAGGGCCTTCTCCCGATCCTGCTTCCCGTTCCGGGCGACGGAGAGGTACGTCCGGGCGCGGTCGACGAGCTCGTGCTCGTCCGGGTGGAGCTCGAGGACCTCGGAAAAGCAGCCGGCGGCCGGCTCCATCTCCCTCTTGTGGAAGTGCTCCATCCCCTTCTCGAAGACCTTGTGCGCGTGGGAGAGCTCCCGGGCCGCCTCGCGGTGCGTAGCGGGAGGTTTGCGTACCGACGCCGCCGACTCCGCCTGGAGCTCGCACGCCATCCTCTCCACTTCGACGAGCGGGATCCCGAGGGCGCGGGAGGCGCTCTGGAGATCCAGCCGCCCCACGTTGGCGCGCATCCAGCGGATTTCGTCCTGCGTCCAGTGCCTGTTCATCCCATGTCCTCCGGGCACGCCGTTCGGCCGCGTATTCTCATCACGCCCCGGACGGAGGTCAAGGCGTGCCAACCCGCCGGACGGAAAGAACCGTAGGGGGAACGTGACGAAGCGCACGTCCTGGGATGCCGTCATCGTCGGCGCAGGGGTCGGCGGCCTCGTCGCCGCTGGTCTCCTTGCCCGCTCCGGCCGGAGGGTCCTCCTGCTCGAGGCGCACGAGACGCCCGGCGGCTGTGCAGGGTTCTACGAGGCGGGGGGCTTCACCTTCGACGCCGGGGCCACGACGCTCATCGGCTTCGACCCCGGCGACCCGCTCGCCACCATTGCCGAAGCCCTCGGGATCCGGCTCGGCGAGGACCTCCGACTCGAGCCCGTCGACGGGGTCGACGTCCGGCTCCCGGGCGTCTCGTTCTTCTACGGTCGCGACCGCCCGGCCTGGGACGAGTCGGCAGCGCGGCTCTTCCCCGGCGCATCCTCTTTCTTGTGCCGCCTTCACCGGGACGCTTCCCTTCTCTGGGAGGCGAGCCGGAGCTGGCCGGTCCTCCCGCTCCTTTCCCCGCGCGACGCCGTCCGCGACCTCCGCCTCCTCTCGCCGCGCCTCCTGCCGCTCCTCCCGTCCTTCGGGAAGACCGTCTCCGACGTTCTGGAACGGGAGCGCGCGCCGGCGGACCCGGCCTTCCGCGCCTTCCTCGACCTCGCCCTCCTCATCAGCGTTCAGTCTCCCGCGTCCGCCGCCCCCTGGTGGAACGGCGCGCTCGGCATCGACCTCTTCCGCCGCGGCGTCTCTCGCGCCCGCGGCGGGATGCGCGCGTTCGCCGGAGCGCTCGCCGGGGCCGTCGAACGCGCCGGGGGCGAGATCCGGAGCCGAATCCTCGTCACCCGTTTCTCCCCGTCCTCCACGGGTTGGATCGTGAGGACGGCGTCGGGCGAGGAGTTCGCCGCGCGAACGGTCCTGCCGAATCTCCCTGTCCGCGACGTCGCGCGCCTCCTCGAACCAGGGACCGGCGCCGAGAGGAGGGCGACGGGCGAGAACACGCGGCTCGGCGGCGGTTGGGGCGCGCTCGTCCTCAACCTCGGCCTCTCGCGCGTCGTGAACGACGACCCGCGCCGCCTGCACCGTCTCATCGCGACACGGCTCGACGGGCGCCCCGGCGACGGGACCTCGCTCTTTCTCTCCTTCTCACCCCCCGGCGACCCCGTCGCGCCGCCGGGGGGCCAGACGCTGTCGGTCTCGACACACGTCGAGTCGTCCGCGTGGGCGCCGCTGCGAAGCGAGGAGTACCGGCGAAAGAAGGAAGACGCGCGGCTCCACCTGCGCGAGGCGCTCGAGCGCGAGGTGCCGGGCCTCGCCGCGGCGGTCGCGTACGAGGACCTCGGTACGCCCCGGACGTTCCAGCGCTACACGCGACGAAGCGGAGGGAGCGTCGGGGGCGTCCGAATGACGAACGGGACCTTCGGCCTCAACGCCCTCGACCCGACACTCGGAGCGCGGGGGCTGCACGTCGTGGGCGACACCGCCTTCCCGGGCCAGGGGACGCTCGCCGTGGCGATGTCGGCGGCGCTCGCGGCCGAACGGCTCGGCGCGGTGAAGCTGGGGCGCGGCGGGACCCTCGGGTTCCTCGGAGCCCGAACGCGGTAGGCTCGCCGCCGTGTACGCGCGCCCCGTCTTCTGCACGCAGTGTGGCCAGCGGCTCGAAGAGCGACTCGTGGGGGTACACCACGAGAAGACGGTCCCCGTCTGCGCTTCGTGCGGCACGGTCCACTGGATCGACCCCAAGGTTGCCGCGGGCTGTCTGATCCTCCGAGGCGGGACGGTCCTCCTCGTGAAGAGAGCCATAGAGCCGGGCTACGGCAAGTGGGTCTTCCCCGGCGGCCACGTCGACAGGGGCGAGACGCTCGAGGCCGCGGCCCTGCGCGAGACGCGGGAGGAGTGCGGAGCCGTCGCGAGAATCGACGGGCTCGTCGGCGCCTACTCCTATCCGGGCCGGCCCGTCATCGTCGCGGTCTATCGGGCGACACTCCTGCCGGAGAGCCCCGAGCCGTTCCCCGCCGACGAGACACTCGAGGTGGGCTGGTTCACGCCGGAGGAGATCGACGGGCTCGACCTCGCGTTCCGCTCGACCGCAGACGCCCTCTCGGCCCTCCTCGGCCGCCCCTTTCAGGCGCCTCCGCCCGACGTGTAGCGGACGGGATTACCCCAGGCGGACGAGGACCTCGGTCGTGGCGACGGCGATCGCGACCGCCGTGTCGTTCCCCGCCTGGATGTAGAGAGTCGCCGTCGGATCCGCGACGATGGCGACCTGCCCGGCCCACACGTCGAGCCCCTCGTCCCCGTCGAAGAGCGTCAGCCTGCCGGTGAAGACCGCGACGCTCCTCAGACCGACGACGGCCCAGCGGGCCGCGGGGGGCGGGCCGAAGCGGAGGATGGAGAACGAGGCCGTCCTCGCGAGAACCCTCGCGCCGGCGATTCCCGGAATACCCTGCCCGGCGAGCCCGTCGCGAGGGATGCGCAGGGGCGCGCTGCGCGCACCCGTGGGCGTACCTTCGAAGAGTGCTGCCGTTCCGCGCGGCAGGTCGAGCCCGCCGTCCGGCGCCAGGACGACGTCGCCACGGCCCTCGCCCGAGAGAACGACCGCGGTCCACGCGAGCTCCCGGTCGAGCGGCGTCGTGCCCGCAGGCCCGACCTTCGACGTGCACGGCCCCGCGGCGGAACGGTCGACCGTCGCGACCGCCGTCGCGGCGTGAACCGTCACGCAGGGCCGGTTCGCCGTCGGCGGAGGGGGCGGGTCGGGGCCGAGGCGCCCATCCGGGACCGGACCGGCGCGCGCGGCGTCCTCCGCGAAGGGAACCTCCTCGGCGCGCCGCCCGAACAACCACTTCAGCACGGGCAGAGTCTAAGAGGACGGCGAGGAATGTCGAAGCGGCCACCCTGTTTCGATATCGTGCGCTGCGGAGGTCCCGCGTGCCGCACTCCCGCCGGTCCCTTCCGCGCACCCTTGCCGTAGGCGTCCTCGCGTTTCTGCAGGCGACGGCGAGCCTCGCGGCGGAGGAGGGCGACCGCCCGCCCCGCCGCCGTGACCTCCCGCGCGCGCGGGCCGAGTGGAACGCGATGCTCCGTCGCGATGCCGAGGGCGCCGTCTCGGCGGCTCGCCGCCTGCGCGCGCTCCGGCAGGCGTGCGAGGTGCCGGCCGACCCTCTCCTCGCCCGGCCCGACGCCGGCAGCTTCTCCCGCTCCGACGCGGGCCCCACGGCGCGCGCCCTCGCGGACGGCCTCGCGTGGCGGCCGCTCGGGCCCTGGGGAGCGAGCTCGGGAACGACGTGGGGAAAGGTGGCCGGCCGGATCACGGCGCTCGCCGTCCACCCTTCGAACGCCGAGGTCGTCTTCGTCGGCGCGGCCACCGGTGGCATCTGGAAGTCCACCGACGGCGGTCGGAGCTTTCGCCCCGTCTCCGACACCGCCCCGTCGCTCGCGACGAGCGCGATCGTCTTCTCCCCGGTCCGCCCCGACGTCCTCTACGCGGCGACGGGCGAGGCCGACAGCGCCTACCTCGAGGGCAACCCCGCCTCCTCGCTCGGGACCTACCTCGGCGCGGGACTCCTCCGCAGTGTCGACGCCGGCGAGACGTGGAGCCGCGTCGACGTCGACCTTCCCGAGAACGCCGTCGTCGCGCGCGTTCTCGTGAATCCGCGCGATCCGCAGCGGATCCTCGTCGCCGTCTACATCTACCACGACGTCGCCGCCGGCCGGTCGCGCCCCGGCGGGACCTACCTCTCGACCGACGGCGGCGTCAGGTTCACGCGCACGTTCGCCCACGCCGCGTCCGACCTCGTCCAGGACCCGTCCTCTCCCGACGGCGTCTTCGCCGCTTTCGGCATCGACGGCGGCTGCGCCTCCTGTGTCTCGCCGGGAGGCGTCTGGCGCTCGGCCGACTTCGGCCTCACGTGGTCGCCCTCCCTGACGCACGATTCTCCCGGGGCACCGATCCCCGCGCAGCCGGGCCAGGTCAAGGTGACGATCTCGGCCACGGCGCCGCCGGTCCTCTACGCCTCCGTCCTCGACGCCGACGACGCCCACGCCGCCGGGGGGGTCTTCCGTTCGGGCGACGGGGGCGGCACGTGGGAGAAGCGGACCGTCCACCCGGAGATGTGCCCGAAGGACGGTTTCAACCAGTGCGGCTACGACCACACGCTCCTCGTCCACCCGGCGAAGCCCGACCTCCTCTACCTCGGCACCGTCAGCCTCTACGTCTCCACGGACGGCGCGGCGACGTGGAGCCCGCTCGTCGAGGTCTACGCCGCCGGCGCCTCCATTCATCCCGACCAGCACGCGCTCGTCGTCCCCGCCTCCGCTCCCGGCACGCTCTGGGTCGGCAACGACGGCGGCCTCTACCGGACGACCGACGGCGGCGCGACCTTCGAGGACTTCAACGACGCGCTGGGCCTGATCCAGTTCAACGGCGTCGCCTTCCACCCCTCGATGCCGCAGTTCCTGATGGGCGGGACGCAGGACAACGGGAACCTGAGGACCCTCGACGGCCTCTCCTGGTCCGACCGGACCGGCAGCGACGGCGGCTTCGTCCTCGTCCGGCAGGACGCCCCGGCGCAGATCCTCGCGGCGAACTACTACGCCTACCTGAACTACTCGACGACGACCGGCGCGGCCTTCCGCGACGCCACGCCGATTCCCTTCCTCATGACCGAGGACGGAGACCCCGCCGAACCGATGGCGTTCTACCCGCCGGCCGCCGCCGCGCCTGCTACCCCCGGAACCGTCTTTCTCGGAACGCAGCGACTCTGGGCGAACGCCACGTTCGGCGCGGACCGATCCGGGTGGGCCCCCCGCTCGACGGAGAACGCGGTCGAGGCCGGGGTGATCACGGCCCTCGACGTCCTCGGCGACGGAAACGGCCCCGTGTGGGTCGGCGGGTCCCGCGGGGACGTCCTCTTCTCGACGGACGGCGGGGAGACCTGGGCACGCAGGACGGAAGGCCTGCCCGCCGCGGTCGTCACCGACGTCCGCGCCGTCTCCGGCGACGGACGATCGGCCTACGTCGCTCTCGGCGGCTACCTCGGCCCCCCCTCGCGACACGTCTTCGTGACGACGGACGCCGGGGTCACCTGGACGAACGTCTCGGGGGAGATCCCCGACGTCCCGGTAACGGCCCTCGTCCCGGCGCCCGGCGACCCGCGCGAGCTGTTCGCGGCGACCGATGTCGGCGTCTTCCGAAGCACGAACGGCGGCGCCTCCTGGAGTTCCTTCAGCGCGGGCCTCCCGAACACCACCGTCTCCTCGCTCGCCTTCCGCCCCGGGACCCGCGATCTCGTCGCCGCGACCTACGGCCGGGGCATGTGGACGATCGCCGTGCCGCCAGTGGGAGGAAACGGAGCTCCCTTCGCGGCCTTCGCCGTCCGCCCCGCCCTCCCCGCGCCGGGCCAGAGCGTCGCGTTCTCGGACCTCTCGTCCGGCGAACCGTCGTCCTGGCTCTGGTCGTTCGGCGACGGCGGGACCTCCACGGAGAAGAGCCCCCGGCACGTCTTCGCGAGCGCCGGGACGTATTCCGTGACGCTCACGGTGACGAACGCGATGGGCCAGGGCTCGACGACGAAGAACGTGGCCGTGACGGCCGGGGCCGCGAACCCGGTCACGCTCCAGGTGCCGGTCGTCCTCGACGTCTTCGGTGTCGCGCCGACGCACTACACCTCCGACCTGATCGCCGTGAACCGGGGCTTCGCGGCGACGCGCCTCACGCTCCGCTACCTCCCCGCCCCCGGAACACCCGGAGCCGCCGGCCCGCGCGTCGGCGAGTCGCTCGAGGCCGGACAGGCCCTTCGGGTCGGGGACGTCGTCGCGTGGCTGCGCGAGAACGGATACGCGCTCCCCGCGAGCGGCCCCTCGATGGTCGGTACGCTCCGGTTGACCTTCGAGGACGTGGAGGACGCCTCTCTCGTCTGGGCGGGCTCCCGCACCTCGACGCCGAACCCGAACACCGTCGTCGGGGGGAGCTTCGGTCTCTTCCTCCCCGCCATCGCGACGACCGAGGCCCCGACGACGGAGGCCGTCGTCGTCGGCCTGAGAGAGGACTCCGCCTCGCGCTCGAACCTCGCCGTCGCCGACGTCCCTCCGTCCGACTCCGACCCCGGCTCTCCCGCTCGCCTCTCGGTCCAGCTCTTCGACGGCGACACGGGCCTTGCCGCGGGCACGCCCGTCGACGTCGTCCTCGCGCCCGGCGAGTGGCGGCAGCTCGATCGCGTTCTTTCGAGCACGGGCTCGACGCAGGGCTGGGCGCGGATCCGGCGGACCGGCGGGACGAACCGTTTCCTCGCCTACGGCGTCCGGAACGACGGCTCCGGCAGCGGACCGGGAACGTCCGACGGGAGCTCGCTCCCGGCGGGGGCGACGGACGGGCTCGTGCCCATCGTCCTCAGCGTCCCGGCCGGCGCGACGACGTTCACGTCGCAGCTCGTCCTGGCGAACCCGTCCTCGGCGGCCGTCACGGCGACGGTTGCGTATACGCCGTCGACTCTCCTGGGCGGTGGCGTCTCCGGCGGCGGGACCGTGACGCTCGGTCCCGGCCGGCAGATCGAGGTCCCCGACGTGATGACGTGGCTCGCGGGCGCGTTCGGCGTCGCCGTCCCCGCGGCGCCCGCGGGCGCGGGCGGCACGCTTCTCGTCCGCGGCGCCGTCGCGCTCGCCCGCACGTCGAACCCGAACCCCGACTCCGTCGTCGGCGGCTCTTTCGGCCTCTCCTATCCTGCCCTCGGGGCGGCGGCGCGGGCGCGGACCGAGTGCTGGGTCCTCGGCCTGGCGCAGGACGGCGCGACCCGCTCGAACCTGGCGATCGCCGACGCCCGCGCGGGGGATCCGCGGGAGGTCGGCTACGTCGTCGAGGTCTTCGCCGACGCGTCTCCCGAGACCACGCCGGCCCTGACGAAGAGAGTCGTTCTCTCCGGGGGCGGGTGGACGCAGCTCTCGGGGATCCTCCTCGAAGCGGGTCTCCCGCGAGGCCACGCCCGCGTCCGGGTCGAGTCCGGAAGCTCCGATTTCGCCGCCTACGGCATCCTGAACGACGGGTCCACCCCCGGCAGCAGGACCTCCGACGGGAGCTACATCCCGATGACCGCCCTCCGTTGAGGGCGTTCTCTCGCCCTCGCGGCGGCAAAGACGGCACGGCTTTCGCTAGAATGCCCCGTTGGTGGCTCCGGCCACCACCGGAGGTAGAGATGAACCAGAAGAGAACCCTCGCGGCCGCACTGATCGCGATCCTCGTCGCCGTCAGCGGGATCGCCCTCGCAGGCGCCCAGGCCCGGATCGTGGGGAAGGTCACGGATGGCAAGGGAGCGCCGCTCGAGGGCGTGACCATTACGCTCACCACGCCGAGCCTCGGGAATTTCAAGGTCGTCCTGACGACCGACAAGGACGGGAAGTGGGGGACGATCCTCAACGACTCGACCATCAAGTACGACTACCTGTTCGAGAAGAAGGGCTACCTCACCGTCAACAGGCCGGGCTTCAAGGTCCCCATCGCGTCGACGGGCGAGCTCGACGTCGAGCTCCTCACGCAGGACCAGGCGGTCCAGAAGGGGGTCGTGAAGGAAGTCATCGACCCCTACACGCTGGCGTTCAACGGCGCCGTGGAGAAGTTCCAGGCGGGGGACCTGGACGGCGCCATCGAAGGGGCGAAGAAGGCGATCGAGCTCGGGCCCGAGAAGTCCGGCTCCTACGACATGGCGACGAAGGTCGCCGCCGCCCGGAAGGACTGGGACCTGGTCATCCAGTGGGGCGAGAAGGCGCTCTCCCTCGAAGCCGACAACAGCTCGATGTTCGGACCCCTCATGGAGGCCTACAAGGCGAAGGGCGACAAGGCGAAGGCGGCCGAGTACGAGAAGAAGTTCGTAGCCGCCAACCCCGACAAGCCCGAGATCCTCTACAACCAGGCGGTCGACTTCTACAACAAGGGGAAGTTCAAGGAGGCCGAGCCG
>CALBDV010000380.1 GCA_937927565.1 uncultured Holophagales bacterium | reverse complement strand
GCCAGTCGCGGCCGCCGAAGCGGACCTCTCCCCGGTCGGGCGCGAGGAGGCGCAGAACGAGCCGGGCCGTCGTGCTCTTGCCCGAGCCCGATTCGCCAACGAGGGCGAGCGTCTCGCCGGCGGCGAGGTCGAAGGAGACGTCGGACACGGCTCGGACCTCGCGGCGCGTACCGCCCCGGAGGAAGCCCCGGGAGGCTCGAAACGCCTTCGCGAGGCCTCGTACGGAAAGGAGCGGCTCGGCCGGGGCGCCGTCGGCCGCCGCGGCGCCCGTCACGGGCGGCCCTCCCCCGCCAGGAAGCAGGCGACCCGCCCGCCCGGACGGGCGATGGCGATGGGGCGCTCCACGGTGCATCTGTCGAAGGCGACCGGACAGCGCGGGGCGAAGCGGCAGCCCCGGGGCCAGGCCCCCGGCTCGGGCACGGTTCCGCCGATCGCCGGGAGCTTCACCCGTCCCGCCCCCTCCGCGGCATCAGGTCGCGACAGGAGGAGCGCCTTCGTGTAGGGGTGCTCGGGCGCCGAGAGGAGCCGGTTCACGGGCGCCTCTTCGACGATCTCGCCCGCGTACATCACGAGGGCGCGGTCGGCCACCTCCGCGACGATTCCCAGGTCGTGCGTGACGAGGAGGACCGCGAGGCCGAGCTCGTCGCGCAGGCGGAGCAGGAGCGCGAGGATCTGCGCCTGGATCGTGACGTCCAGCGCCGTCGTCGGCTCGTCGGCGACGAGGAGGCCCGGCCCGCCCGCGAGGGCGAGCGCAACCATCGCGCGCTGCCGCATCCCCCCGGACATCCTGTGCGGCAGGTCGCCCATCCGGGCCCGGGGGTCGGGCAGCGCCACGCGGGAGAGCCAGGAGAGCGCCTCCGCGCGGGCCTCGGCCCGGGAGAGACCGCGGTGGCGCCTCAGGACGGCGATCAGCTCGCTTCCGATCGTCCTCACGGGGTCGAGCGCGGCACCCGGCTCCTGGAAAACGAAACCGATCCCGCCGCCGCGCAGGCGGCACAGGTCCTTTTCGGAGAGCGCGCCAACGTCACGGCCCTCGAAGACGATTTCGCCCCCGACCCGCCGGCCCGGCTCGGGCACGAGGTCGAGGAGCGAGAGGCCGGTGACGGTCTTTCCCGAGCCCGATTCGCCGACGAGCGCGACGACCTCGCCGCGCGACACGTCGAACGACACCCCGTCCACGACACGCGTGTCGCCGAAGGCGACGGCGAGGGACCGGACGGAGAGGAGCGGCGCGTCGCTCGAGACGTCGGAGGGGGCGCGGCTCATCGGAGCGCCGATGATACGGGCGCGACGCCCCTTTCCGTTTCCATCCGGCCCTGCTACGGTTCCCGGCCGTATGGCCAAGTCGAAAGCCCCGAGCCCGTTCCTCTCCGGCCGCCGGATCGCACCCCGCCCCGTCCGAGGCAGTGTTCGCGCCGCGGACCTGATCGACCAGACGTTCTCCGCCTACAACGCCGCCCGCCTCCGCGAGGGGTGCGGTCTCTTCTCGAAGCGGATGCTCGACCCCGACGTCACGGTCGGCGTCTCGCTGACCGGCGCCCTGACGCCGGCCGGCCTTGGCCTGGCCTGCCTCATCCCGCTCATGAAGGCCGGCTTCATCGACTGGATGATCTCCACGGGGGCGAACCTCTACCACGACGTCCACCACGGGCTCGGGATGCCGATCCACGAGGGGCGGCCGACGTTCGACGACATCGCCCTGCGCAACGACGGCGTCATCCGCATCTACGACATCGTCTTCCCCTACGAGGTCCTCCTCGACACCGACGCCTTCTTCCGCGAGATGCTCAAGGCGCCCGACTTCCAGCGGCCGATGTCGACGGCCGAGTTCCACTGGCTCGCGGGGCGCTTCCTCGCCGCGCGCCAGAAGGCGCTCCGGGTCCCGGCCGACCAGTCGGTCCTCGCCTCGGCGTACAAGTACGATGTCCCGATCTACACGAGTTCCCCCGGCGATTCTTCCATCGGGATGAACGTCGCGCGGCGCGCCCTGGAGGGGGGCGGCTTCTCCTTCGACGTCTCGGCCGACGTGAACGAGACGGCCTCGATCGTCTACGCGGCCAAGAGGTCCGGCGGGAAGAGCGCCGTCCTCATCGTCGGAGGCGGGAGCCCGAAGAACTTCCTCCTCCAGACCGAGCCCCAGATCCAGGAGGTCCTCGGGATCGACGAAGCGGGGCACGACTTCTTCCTGCAGCTCACCGACGCCCGGCCCGACACCGGGGGCCTCTCGGGGGCGACGCCGTCCGAGGCGGTCTCGTGGGGCAAGATCGACCCGAGCGCGCTCCCCGACACGGTCGTCTGCTACTGCGACGCGACGATCGCACTGCCCCTCCTGACGGCCTATGCCCTGGCGCGGCACGCACCGCGCCCCCTCAAGCGGCTCTACCGGAGGCGCGAGGAGATGATGGGGACGCTCCGATCGGCGTTCGAGGCGGCCCGGCGCGGTGAAGGGCTCAGCAAGCGGGCTCCGTCCGACTACCACGCCAAGCTCCGCGAGAACGGCCCGGCGAAGAAGGGACACGGCGGGTTCCGGACGCACTCCGCGTTCGGCGCACCGACGAAGGGAAAACCGGCGAAGAAGCCCTGACGGCGCCGGTGATCGGGGATCCCTCGGCCGACGATCAGGATGCCCTGGTCGGACCGGTCACGAGGTCGCGAAGGGTCTCAGCTCCTTGAGCCGATCCTGGACGTCGCGGTAGCCGGCACTCGCGCCGAAGATCTCGAGGTAGGTCCGGTAGGCGCCCTCGCGGTCCCCGATCTGCTCCTGGACGCCGGCGAGGGCGTACTGGATGCCGAGCCGGTCGTCTTCCTTGATGCCGATCGTCTCGAGCCCCTTCCGATACCACTTCACGGCGAGCTGAGGGAGCCCCTTCTCGAGGAAGCAGAGGCCCAGCATCGCGCAGCACTCGACGGCGTGAAGCGGGTCCTTGGCGGCGAGCTGGAACTCGCCGATCGCCTCGTC
>CALBDV010000379.1 GCA_937927565.1 uncultured Holophagales bacterium | reverse complement strand
CTGGTGGCGCTGCCACCGGCGCATCGTCACCGACCACGTGCTCGCGCACGGCATGGCCGTGGTCCATCTCTTCACCCGAACGAAGAGCGCGCCGGCGTTGCTGACGCCTTTCGCGGTCGTGGACGCCCAGGCGGGCGTCTCCTACCCCGTGCCTGAACGAGGTCTCCCCGTATGCCGGTAGACGCACGCCCCACCGTCTCGCGCTCGCGGTATGAATGTCCCGTCGTGGCTCCCTACCGACTCGATCTCACGGTGAGCGTGCTACGGCGCTTGTCGACGAACGTCGTCGATCTGCTCACGCCGGATGGGCAGTACCGGCGCGTTCTCGGAGGGGCGCGCCATCCGGTGACCGTTGATGTCACCCAGGTCAGTCCGGAGATGCTCACGGTGACGATCGAGGGGGACGAGCGCGAGCACTGTGGGGCGCTCGTGCTCGTGCGCCGGATGCTGGGCGTCGACTGTGACCTGACACACTTCGACCGCACGGCGGCGGGCATGCCGTGGCTGACGCGCCTGGCGGCTCGAACGCGCGGCGTCCGGCCGCCTCGTTATCCGACCCTCTGGGAGGCCTGCGTCAACGCGATCGTCTTCCAGCAGGTCAGCCTGCAGGCAGCCAGCGCGATCATCCGCCGCCTGATCGTCGCTCTCGGCCCGACCCTGGACAGCGGGGGCGTGCCCCTCTACGCATTTCCGGGCCCCGCGACGATACAGGGCGTGAAAGACGACCTGTTGCGCGCGGCCGGCCTCAGCCTCGGCAAGCTCACGACCGTGCGGCGGGTCGGCGAAGCGCTCGCGACAGGCGCTCTCGACGAGACCATGCTGGAGGAGCGCCCGAGTCCCGCCGCCGCGGCTCTCCTACGCGGGATCAAGGGGATCGGTCCATGGACGGCTGCCGTCATCCTTCTTCGAGGGCTCGGGCGCCTCGACGTGTTCCCCGCCCACGACACCAGCGTGGCGCGAAATCTCATGCTCGTGTCCGGACCGGCGCAGGTCGATATCGAGACTGTTCTCCGTGCACTGAGTCCTCAGCAGGGAATGCTCTACTACCTTCTGTTGCTTGCGCGCCTGGAGGCTCGGAACGACGTTGGGCGCGCTTCCGCCGCGGCGGCGACCCCCGGGACTTCGCCCCGCCGTAGCCTCGCCGCATCGGAACCTACGGGCCGGGCTCGGCGCCCAAAGGAGATCGAATTAACGAACCAGCGAAGGTGGTGAGCGGACCTGGTTTCGCCCCGGGAATCGCGCTCGAGCAAGTGCCCGACGGCGCCATGCACCTCGAGAACAACGTTCCCGGGATCTTCGCCGGCGGCAATATCGTGCGCTGGCCGGACCCACTCACCGGTGAGCGCATCCGCGTCGAACACTGGGTCGTCGCCGAGCGCCAGGGACAGACGGCGGCGCGGAACATGCTGGGCCGGCGGGAGCGGTTCGACGCCGTTCCGTTCTTCTGGACCGAGCAGTACGATTTCGGCCTCGTCTATGTGGGTCACGCCGAGGGCTGGGACGAGGCCGAGCTCGACGGACAGCTCGACGGCGACACGCGCGACTGCACCATCACCTATAGCCGAAGCGGCAGGAGGCTGGCGGCGGCCTTCGTTCATCGGGATCTCGAGGCCTTGCGCGTGGAGGTGGAGCTCGAACGGGCCACACGAGGAGAGATCTCGTGAAGAGAGAGTTCAGGGTCGGGGGTCACGTGACGTGGAACTCAGAAGCCGGGCGGGTCCGCGGGACGATCATCAAGGTGCACACCAAGGACGTCGACTACAAGGGCTACACCCACCACGCGAGCGAGGACGAGCCACAGTACGAAATCAAGAGCGACAAGACCGACCACATCGCAATGCACAAGGCGACTGCGTTGAGAAGGGTGCGCGAGTAGAGAGAGCTGCAGATCAATCTCCGGATCGTGGAGGCGTCGGCGGGGCCGTCGGCTGTCCCACGCCCACAATGAGCCTTGATGAGCGCTGCCGTGTGAAGTAGGCCCACGCCCACTCGAACAGCACCACGAAGCGGTTGCGGAACCCGATCAGCCACAGGATGTGAATGAAGCACCACACGAGCCAGGCAGGGAACCCCGACAGCCGCAGCCCGCGGATGTCGACGACCGCCGCCGCCCGTCCGATCGCCGCCATGGTCCCGCGATCGCGATAGCAGAACGACGTAAGGGGCTGCCCCCGCATGGCGCGGAGGATGTTGTGCGCCGCGTGGCGGCCCTGCTGCAGAGCGACCGGCGCCAGGCCGGCGAGCGGCCGACCGTCGCGGCCAGTGCACGCCGCCAGGTCGCCTACCACGAATACTTCGGGATGCCCCGGAATGGTGAGATCGGGGTTGACGATCACCCGGCCGATGCGATCGAGCGGGACGCCGAGCGAGCGAGCGAGCGGCGATGGCTGGACGCCCGCGGCCCAGAGGATCGTCGCCGCGCTCACGCGCTCCTCGCCGATGGTCACGGCGCCCGGCGAAATGGTCGTGACGGAAGCGCCTGTCCGGACCTCCACGCAAAGCCGCTGCAGCGAGCGCTCGGCCTTTGCCGAGAGGCTCGCGGGGAACATCGGCAGGATGCGGGGGCCCGCCTCCACCAGGATCGTGCGCGTGTCGCGAGGGTCGATGTGCCGGAAGTCCTTCGCCATTCCCTTGCAGGCGATCTCGGCAATCGCGCCCGCCAGCTCGACTCCAGTCGGGCCGCCCCCCACCAGGATGAAGGTGAGGAGGCTGCGCCGTCGCTCCGGATCGCTCTCCCGCTCGGCCCGCTCGAAGGCGAGAAGCACGCGCCGCCGAATCGCCAGAGCGTCCTCCACCGTCTTGAGGCCGGGGGCGAGCTCTTCCCACTCCGGATGCGCGAAGTAGGAGTGGCGCGCGCCAGGGGCCACGATCAGATAGTCGTAGGCGATCCACCCGTCCTTCAGGACCACCTTCCGCTCCGCCACGTCCACCGCCGTCGCCTCGGCCAGCATCACAGTCGTGTTCCGCTGGCCGCTCAGCACCACGCGGATCGGATAGGCGACGTCGCTCGGCGTCAGGCTCGCCGTCGCGACCTGGTACAGAAGAGGCTGGAAGACGTGGTGGTTGGCGCGATCCACCACGGTGACCTGCACGGGCGCGCGCGCAAGGGCCTCGGCAGCGTAGAGTCCACCAAACCCGCCACCCACGATCACGACGCGTGGCGGGGGGCTTTCGCCCGGCATCGTGGCCACCACCGCTTTCCCGTTATCTGGCAAGTGCCATTCCCCGGTTTCCTACCGGCTCAGCTCCGGCTTATAGCTGCCGGGCACCGATCTGAACGCGATCGCCAGGCGGTTCCAGCCGTTGATCGCGACGATCGCCAGCGTGAGGTCGACCAGCTCCTTCTCGACGAAGTGCCGTCGCGCCAGCTCGTACACCTCGTCGGGCACGTGGGTCTCGCCGACCAGGGTCACGGCCTCGGTCCAGGCCAGCGCCGCCCTCTCGCGTTCGCTGAAGAAGGGCGCCTCGTGCCATGCCGCGACCGCGTAGAGACGCTGCTCCTTCTCCCCCGCGGCGCGTGCGTCCTTGGTGTGCATGTCGAGACAATAGGCACATCCGTTGATTTGGCTGGCCCGCACCTTCACGAGCTCGATCAGTCCGGCCTCGAGCCCGGAGCCATGGACGTAGCTCTCGAGCCCGAGCATTGCCGCGAGGCCGTCGGGAGCGACTTTGGCATATTCGGTTCTGGGCTTCATATCCGCCTCCAATCGTGCTTCCCCCATTCGGGAGATTTGACTCCCCTACTTCTCGACCATAACATGATGACAATCATGTCTACTAGCCCTTCTCGGGCCGCGTCGTCCGCCCCCGCCGGCCTGCCGCTCGGGGCGGCGCTGGGCACGAGAGGAGCCGGCCCGTCCGGTACCGCGTCGGACGGGCTTCTCTATTCGCGCTTCTTCCTCGCCGGCATCGGCGTCACTCTGACCGCTGGGGCTGGATGGGGCGCCTGGCTGCTGTTGCGCATCGCTCGCGCGCGCGACTTCTCGGCACCCTCGATCTTCGAGATCAACGCCCACGGCCAGGCGCAGATCTACGGCTGGATGGGGTTGTTCATCCTGGGATTCGCTCTTCACATGTTCCCCGCCTTCTGGGGGGTGCGTCTGGCGGCGCCGCGGCTAGCGCGCCTGATGCTGCCGCTCATGGTGCTCGCGACCGCGGTACGCGCCGTCGCCGAGGCGCACCCTGTCGGCCGCTTCGCGGACCTCGCGATCGCGGCGGGAGCACTGCAGCTCGCGGTCGTCGTGACCTTCGTCGCGCAGCTCGTGGCCACGGCGTGCCGAGAGGAGGCGCGCGGGCGCGTCGCCGACCTCTACCTCGGGGCGGGCCTCGTCTGGTTCCTGCTCGCCGCCCTTCTCGACCTGCGCCACCTCGCGCTCACGATCGGCGCCCCCAACCGCGAGGCGCTGCTCGCCGAGATCGCGGTCTGGCAGCTGCCGCTGCGCGATCTGCAGATCCACGGTCTCGCGTTGTCGATGATCCTCGGCGTCTCTCTGCGCGTCCTGCCCGGGTTGTTCGGCACGCCGGTCGCCGACGAGCGCCGTGCGTACCGCCTCTTCTGGCCGCTCCAGCTCGCGGTGCTCGCCGAAACCGCCCTCTTCCCGCTGGCAATGATCACCCGCCGGCCGATCCTGTTCGTCGCGACCTGGGCGGCGTCGA
>CALBDV010000378.1 GCA_937927565.1 uncultured Holophagales bacterium | reverse complement strand
AGCCGGCCATGCCGTCACTCGAGCCAGCGGGCGTTCGGGGGCTGTAGCGCCTGGATCGCACCCGCCTGGCGTGGCACGTCCAGGTGGATCGGGAGGTGCTGCGAGGCAGTGGCCGGCTCTGCCCCGCTGAGATCGCCACGGCCATCGGCGTCTTCCCCGGCCGGACGGAATCGCTGGGTAATGCAGTGCGCGAGGTGAAGGTCGGCTGGGCGGCGACGAGTCACATGGGCC
Organism: uncultured Holophagales bacterium; assembly: GCA_937927565.1. Taxonomy (GTDB): domain Bacteria; phylum Acidobacteriota; class Thermoanaerobaculia; order UBA5066; family UBA5066; genus UBA5066. The sequence continues at coordinate 9,804 of CALBDV010000378.1, read as the reverse complement.
CGAGCATCAGCAGCCTTCGACCTCACGCCGAAGCGGTCGGCGCCAAGGACGGGGATGTCCTTCGACTCGTCTTCGACCGAGGTGCGCGCTCTGTCTCGACCAGCAAGTTCACGGCATCCCCCGGAATTCCTGCGACCTACCTGGCGGAAGTCCTCGGAATCAGCGAAGCAGACGTCACGCGAGCGCGGCTCGCCCAGGCGATCTTCGCCGAAGAGGCTGGCCTCGAGGTGGCGCTGGATCGACGTGGAGACACGACGTTCACTGCGGCGGCGAGGTCCTTCCTCGCCTCGATCGCGGAGGCTCACCATGGCTGAGCACGATTCGGTGCGCTCATGAGCGGCTACACCGTCATCGACGTCGAGACGACCGGGTTGTCGCCCGAGAAGGGCGATCGCATCGTCGAGATCGGCGTCGTCTACGTTTCGGACGACGGCCATCTCCAGGACCACTGGTCGACCCTCATCAACCCGCAGCGCGACGTCGGCCCAACCCGCATCCACGGCATCACAGCGTCGGATGTCGTGTCGGCACCGACCTTCGGCGACATCGCGCCGTACGTGCTCAGGGCCGTGACCGGTCGCACCGTGGTAGCCCACAACGCAAGCTTCGACCTGCGCTTCCTCGCTGCGGAGCTGCACCGAGCCGGCGTGCCTCTACAAGGTCTTCCTCTCTCGGGCTTGTGCACCATGCAGTGGTCGTCGGCGTACCTGAACGCCGCAAGCCGTCGACTCGTCGACTGCTGTCGCGCCTGCGGCGTTCCATTGACGGACGCCCACTCCGCTGCGGCCGATGCCATCGCCACAGCGCACCTGCTGAGTCACTACCTGACGGCGTCCTCCTACGAACCGCCATGGGGCGAAACCATCGCCGTGACGCGGGGATACGCCTGGCCGTCGTTTTCCGGCCACTACCCCGAATTGCGGATGGCCAGACGGTCCGAGATCCGGACCGCACGACAGGACGAATGGCTCGACCGCATCGTGTCCCGGATGCCACGCGCCGCCGATACCCGCGTCGACTCCTACCTCGCAGTGCTCGAGATGGCGATGCTCGACGGGTTCCTGGCCGAACACGAGAAGGAAGCGCTCGTCGAGACCGCCGTCGCAGCCGGCCTGACCCGAGGACAGGTGCTGGACCTGCACGCGGACTATCTCCGCGCGATGGCGGAGCTCGCTCTGGAGGACCACGTCGTCACCGCCGAGGAACGACAGGACCTCGAACGGGTCGCGGCGATGCTGGGCCTGCGAAACACCGACGTCGACGAGGCTCTACGCGCCGCCCACGAGGCTGGTGCAGGACAGCACGCGACCTCGGTCGTGACACTCGCAATGAGCGGCATCAGGCTGGAGCCGGGCGATCGGGTCGTCTTCACCGGCGACATGGTCCGCGACCGGTCGGAGTGGGAAGCCTTGGCGCGCCGTCGTGGTCTGGAACCGGGCGGAGTCACCAAGAAGACCAAGGTCGTCGTCGCGTCCGACCCCAACTCGCTGAGCGGCAAGGCGGGCAAAGCCCGCTCCTACGGCATCCCCATCATCACCGAAACGGCATTCGAGCGGCTGCTCGAGCAGGTCTGAGAGGACACCCATGGGACTCGGGAGCGAAACGCTGATCACGGAGGTACGCGACCTGCTGGCCGGTCGTCTCGTCGTTCCGTCAATTCAGCGAGGCTATGTCTGGCAAAAGGCGCAGGTCCCGAAGCTCTTGGACTCGTTGTACCGCGGCTACCCGATCGGGACCTTGCTGATCTGGAACACCTCGATCGAGGTCCCGCTTCGGCAAGCTGCAGTTCTCCAGAAGGAACAGCACATCTCTCGGCCCGGGGTACTGCTGGACGGTCAACAGCGGCTCACCTCTCTGGCGAAGGTCCTCGACCCGGCCGCGATCATCGGTGGCAGGCTCGACGTCCGCTTCGATCTCGACAACGAGGAGTTCATCAATCCCAGCAGCGTCATGGCCCGCAGCCCACGCATGCTGCGAGTGACCGAGCTGATTGGTGACGGCGCGCAGTTCAGCGCGCTGCTTCGTACAGCAGGGGTCGAGAACGACGACCCGAACTGGGACCTGTACTACGAGCGAGCGCGCCGGGTGCACGCCATCAGGGACTACCTGGTGCCGGTCGTCACCGTCGACTCGGACGACTACGAGGTCGTCGCCGAGATCTTCGCGAGGGTAAACCAGGGCGGCAAGAGGCTCTCCAAAGGGGATCTCGTCTACAGCGCCATCGCGGCCCGCTGGCCGGACGGCCTGGACACCATCGAGGCCTTCAACGAGCAGCTCGACGGGCAGAACTTTGCCCTGGACCGCGAAGCAGTCCTCCGGCTCACCGGTCTGCTCGCAGGGACCGGCGCACACGCGATCAAGCTCATCGGCAAGTCCGTGTCCGGCGACGACCTCAAACAAGCGTGGGCTACCACCGAGTCGGCACTGCGCCTAGCCGTGGACTTCCTCAAGGGCGAGTGTGGAATCCCGCGGTCAGGAGTGCTCACGTCGCCGAACGTCGTCGTCTTGCCCGCTTACCTGCTGCACCTGCGCGGGGGGACGCTCAGCGCGAGCGACAGTGAATCCCTGCGTCGCTGGGTCTACACGTCCATGGCATTCAGCCGGTACTCGAACCAAGTCGAAGGGAAGCTCGACATCGAGGCGCGCCTGGTGCGTGAGAAGTCTGGGGAGGCACTGTGGAACGACCTGCTGACCCGAGCCTCCGGCGCACGCCCCGTGGGCACCAAGATCACGGCGAACGAGGTGGCGTCCCGCACGTACTCATCGGCGTGGTTCAACCTCCTGTACATCGCAGCCCTGCGTCGCCAGGCACGCGACTGGAAGAGCAACACGACGTTGCTCGCGGCCCCGATGACCTCGACGTCGAAGATCGAGTACCACCACATCTTCCCCAAGGCCCGGGTGCAGGCGAGGTTCGGGCGAGAGCTGACGAACAACATCGCAAACCTCGCATTCATCTCAGGGACGGCCAACCGTTGGATCGGGCAAAAACCGCCATCCGAGTACCTCCTGGGCATTGCGACCGACCGGCTCTTGGAGCAGTGGGTTCCGGACAACGCGAACCTGTGGGAACTCGACCGGTTCGAGGACTTCCTGGCGGCTCGCCAGGAGCTTGTTGCAGCAGCTCTCAACGAGCTGCTCGGGCTCGACGTCACCGGCGAGGTCGCCCACCTCGACGCCGAGGCTTTCGAGTCGGAAGACGATGAAGTGCTGGGCAGCGAGGCCGGGACCGAGCAGCGGTACAACGGGCGTCGACGCAACGTTGCGCAGCACATCGTCGAGTGCTTCACCGGGCGACCACCAGGGACCGAGTTCACGATCGCCGAGGTCGTCGCGATGCCATCGGCGCAGTACGCGGCTGGCGAGATCAGTGCCGGCGCGGTCGCCGCACGGATGCACAGCAACCCTCCCCCGGGCATCGAGATCGTACCGGGCGCATCGCCGTTGGCCATCCGAATGACTCGCTCCAGCACGACCGACGAAGATGGGACGGCCCGTCGCCACACGCCCGTCTCCGTACCCGCTCAGCAGGGCGGTGCCTCACCCAGTGCCCCGAATGCGAAGGACGTGCCCGACTCATCGCCACCCACCTCGTCTGCGACGACGAGCCCGGCGGAGCTGGAGGGACGGTTCCACGCGGCCATGGTCGATCTCTACAAGCGGTCGCAGAACGAGGCCGGCTACACGCCGACCATGTTCATCCACATGATCGCCGAAGTCGGAGGAGTCGAAGCCGCACGACGTCTCGTCCGCACGGCAACGCCGTCCACTGGTTTCACCGTGCTGTGGGAGAAGGGGCGTCTGGACCTGACGGCAGAAGCCCTCGTCGTCCAGCCAGAGTTCGCCCCACTCTTTTCTGAAGACGACATCGAGCGGGCCTCTGCGCGGCTGGCGTACCACGGATTCTTCGACCGCTGACGGTTTGCGTGCAGCGCGTTACTCATCCCGGCCCCGGTTTCAATCACCATCCTGCCGCAGGTCAGGTCAACCAGGCGCGTGTGACCCTTGGCGCTCCGCCGCGTGATCCGAACCGAAGCGGCGCAGCACCGCCATGAGTCGCGGGACGACAGCGGGCTCCTTGTCCAAGGCCGTCTCGAGCTGGTTCACCTCGTGGGGCGTCAGCCGCAGGAGCCGGTCCTCGGCGAGGACCGCGCGCGCCCGATCCAGGGCAGCGCCCGTCATGAACGATGTGACGTCCTGCCCCTGCACCCGGGCGGCTTCCTTGATGGTCTCTAGCGCGTCGGTGCTGAGGCGAAGATTGACGCGCTCAGGCTTGGCGTTGGGGCTGGACACTGCGATCACCCTTGACATGTGGACAGCCACGACGGTCAGTGGCGTGAGTACACCGTACGCACAGGGTGCGACCAGGGCCAATCCAGGAATGCGTCGAATGTCGCCCGGAGATCACTCACCAGCATGGCCCGGCTGCGGCCATAGGCTCTGAACGCCACGACCGGAGGAGCCCCTGGACGAATCCAGGAGCCCCTCCCGTCGTGTGGTGTTCAGTCACTACTGGTAAGGGTGCACTATTCGAAGTAGGCACGGTTCCACCCTTCGCCACGAGGTAGCTCCGACTAGATTCGCCTGCTCAAGCCATACGTTCTCGTGCTCCGTGTGATGCGCCAGCTCTGACACATCTCATGTTCGGGACGTCCGACTTCTTGGAGAGCGGGCCGCAGGCGAAGCCGCGGTTGCGCGTGCTGCGCGTGTTGTAGAGATGCGCCAAACGGTGCCCTATCGCCCTTGGGGGAACCTTGCTCAATCGGGGGCGCCCTGAAGACGTTGCGCAAGTTCTGTGCGATGTCGTCAACGCCGGCCATGCCGCCGGTTCTTTCCGCTGCGTCTGTCTCGTTGCGGTGGCGGAGACGTCCCGGTGGTGCGGTAGAGGTCGATCCAAGCCTCGGCACTCAAGGATTTGGGCAGATCGGAGCCGGTGAGTCCCCGCTCGCGCAACCACGCGGTGGCGCTGGTGGGTGTCCCGAGGTCAGTGTTGCGAGCGAGTATCTGAGCGAGCCCCCGGCCGGGACCCGTGTAGATCTGATGCACCAGAGACTGGAAGCGCCGCCGCTCGCGCGCCGGGATGGCAGGGTTCGCGTCACGCCGAATCGCGATCAGGCCTCCGTCGACTCCGGGTGTCGGGGTGAACGCGCGCGCTGGCACTCGGCCGTGCAGGGTGAAGTCGAACCATGGCGACCATTGCGCGGTCATCATGCTGGCACCGCCGACGCCTGCTCTGCGGCGCGCTACTTCCCACTGAACGAGCAATACCGCGTCGGTCCATCCGGGTGCGTGCAAGAGATGCCGGAGGATGGCTGTGGTCTGGTGAAACGGCAGGTTCCCGACAATCACGTGGGGATGCTCGGGGATCCTGTGCTTGAGGAAGTCGCCTTCGGTGATGGTGGCCTTGCCCTGGAGTTCATGGTTGAGCTTTCGGACAAGGTGTGCGTCGATCTCAACTGCCTGGGTTGGCCTGCCGAGCCTCAGCAGTGGACGTGTCAGCGCGCCTGCTCCTGGTCCAATTTCCAGGATCGGTCCCTCGGTGTCGCGGACGAGGTCGATGATGCGGTGGATCGTCTGAGGGTCGGTGAGGAAGTTCTGGCCGTGTTCGTGTCGGCCGTGATGATAAGTGGGCACTGCTTCGCTCCGTGGTTCGTGGCGGAGCCGGGCATGGCAAAGCGGCCGCCCGGCGGGACTCCGGGGACGGGAGCGTCACGAAGAGGTGCTGCTCGCCGCCGTCAGCGGCTGCGCAGGCGCAGCGAGGCAGTGCCCTGAACCAACATGCTCGTCACCTTATGCGAGAGCTGACGCGATCCCAAACGAGATTTCTGTCGCCGGCACTGGTCCGAACAGGGGTTCGTCAACCGGGATCTCTTACGATCTGCGCTGGACGATGTACTCGCCCCACTGGCGCTCGACCAGACCAGCCCACTGGGAGGCCGTGGTATGCGCCAGGCCCAAGTAGTCCGCTAGAACGGGAACGGGCAACTCTTTCGCTAGGTGGGCGAGTGCGGCGTTCCTGGATGGGCGGACTCCGATACCCAGGCACTGCTTGATGCGCGCTGCCAAACTGCCCGGGTTGAGGTGCCGACCAGGGTGTTGGCCGGGGAAGAGCCATCCGGTCATCGACTCGTCGTCGGCTTTCCGCTGTTGCAAGACGAGGTCCGCCACGCTGTGGGGAAGCCGGATGGGGGTCCTACCGACGAGAAGCTCGACGCCGTCGTCGTGTTCGACGACCTGTTCCACCTTCATCGTCGTTAGCGCGGTTGGCCCGAGTCCGAACAGTAGGAGGAGAGCGCCGGCAACGCGGACGTTCAGCGGCAGAGCGGTGTCGACGATGCAGCGGTGGAGTGCCTCCCATCGCTGATCGGTGGATAGAAAGTCAGATGGCTGGCTGTGACGCCGCAGTGGCACTCGGAGGTCACCCACCAAGCCTTGACGCTGCGCCCATCGGATGAAGTCGCGAATCTCGGCTCGGGCTGGCGGTCCGCCGGCGAGCCAACGGTCGAAGTCTGCTTGCGACAGCTCTTCGATATCATGCCCATCCGCCTCTAGCCAGGCCAGCAGACGTAGGGCGAGGAGGAGTCGTTCGCGTGCGTGATGGCGAGTCGCCGGGCGGTGGCGGCGTCGCTTGGCACGTCGCAGGACGTGCCAGACCGCGTATCGATGCACAATCGTTTGGTGCCGGGGGCGCACAGAGACTCGCTGGTCAAGCCATTCGATGGTGTCGTCAAGATCGGATGCACGAGCTGGTAGGGCCCCGGTGAACACGAGCAGGGCCCGCAGGAAGTTGGCGGGCGGGGCGTTTCTCTCGACGTCGAGTGCCTCGTGGCTTACGTTGCTCGCCTGGACGAGTCGACGAAGGATGGCGGCGGATCGACTGCGCGTCCAACCGATGGCCGTCATGGGGCGGTTCTCGACGTCAAAGTAGTCCATGAGCGGCAGGAGAGTGCGGATGATCTCGCCGTCCCGTGAGATCACCGCCATCAACTCCTCCCGAGCGGTGCACCTTGGGCATCGTCCACGGGAGTAGGGAGCCGCGAGTACACCGCAGTTGTGGCACGTCCATGGGCTTCGCTGACCAGCGCATGCACCGCAGATCCGGTGATCGTCGCGGGAAACCCCGACTAAGGGCCTGTTCTCACCGCAACCGGAGCACGGCTGAGGCTTGGTGCGAATCTGTTGGTAGCAGCCGTTGCACACGGGCCCGAGGGGAAGCTCGGCCCATACCGGCGAGGTGCGACCGCAGACCCCGCAGGCTCGCTGCGGGCGGCTGAGCACGTAGCACCTATAGCAGAGATGGGAGCCGTTGACCCTTCTGACCTTGGGCGAGGTGGGCTTGCCGCAGTCTCGGCAGGAGACTGGCTCTGGGTCCCAGCATCGGTTGCACAGTCGTTCACCCTGGGGTCCTCGCCGCGGGACCTGCGAATGCTCCCGACCGCACTCGGAGCACGCCTGCTTGTGCTGACGCTTGTAGCAGGCCCAGCACAGGGCGCCGCCTTCGACTCTGAGGCTCTTCACCGTGTGCGTTCGCCCGCATCCCACGCAGAGGAAGGTGTTCCGGGGTCGGCAGGTCTGACACAGCGGTCGGCCGTCCGGGGTCCTGGCTGCTACGGGGTGGACTCGGCCGCACTTGGAGCATTGCTCGCGACGCGCCGGGTCATGCCGGATGCAAGCGGCGCAGACCAGACCATCAGTGGAGTGTCGGCCAGCGACAGGCTTGACGTGCCCGCACCGTCCACACGGAACAAGGCGGTTGGCGAGATAGCAGGTACCGCAGATGCGTTCGCCGTCGGCGCCCCAGCGGTTGAGGGGGACCTGACGGCCACATTGCGAGCACCTGGGTGCGACCACGCGGCCGGGGTAGCGAGCGGTCAATGCACGGAGGAGCAGTAGGCGGCTTGCCGGACCATCCGAGCGTCCTGACACCAACGCATCGGCGTTGTCGTCCAGGTAATTGAGGAGCTTGACCTGGGTCTTGGGATAAAGGTTGAGCGCGTCGACCGTCGCGGTTACCGATTTCACAGCGTCGGGGTCGCCCATCAGTCGGCAGTCCGTCTCGACCAATCTCGGATCGGTAGGCCACGAGGTCACGTCAAAGACCCTTGGGCCGCCGAATGGTCGTGCGCCGAACCTCAGGTTGCTCACGGCCTGCGGTCGTGCCGGTCTTGGCAATCTCCCGATTGACCACGGATATGGTGATGAGGTCTCCCGGCCCACACCCCAGGATGTCGCAGAGAGCGGCGAGCGTGTCCATGGACAGTCGCTGCGGCGGTTGGGTCACTAGCCGGTAGACCTGCTCCCGCGAGAGGTGAATGCCTCGCTCCTCGAGGTGTGGGATCAGGTCACTTGTCTGGAACATGTCTTGGGTGGCCATGAGCTGGCGTAGGTGCCATGCGTAGCCCATCTTGCGGATCACGATTGATCCTCCCATCGGTGTCGGTCTCGGTCGATGACGCGCTGGAGCAAGCGGTGCCGGTAATCGTCTGAGACGCCGGCGTAGACCGCTGTAGTGGAGGCGTATTGGTGCCCAACCTGGTCCTGCACGAAGCGTTCCGGGTAGTCGAACTCGATCAGGTGGGTCACGTAGGAGTGGCGCAGCGAGTGCAAGTCCAGCTCTTCGGGTAGCCCAGCCTCCTCGCGGGCGTCGTTGAAGGCTCGGTTGATCGACCTCAATGACAGGCGTCCCGCACGCTCGGAGACGAAGAGCGCTGGGTGGCCAACCGGGCCGAACATGGGCCTCAGTTCATCGATCCACTGTCGCATCGGGGCGACGACCCAGTCCATCTCAGGCACCAGCAACACGGAGCGACGCTTTGGAGGTCCGCCACGCGAGCTCTTGCCCCATCTGACGAACAGGCAGCCTGCATTGCCATAGTCAGGCACCTTGGGGTTGCCGTGTAGGTCGGCGAGGTCGAGGCCCCAGAGCTCACGGCGTCGCAGCCCGAAGGCATATATGACCTTGAGGACGATGGCGTCGCGTTGAGCCGCGATCGCGCCCTTCCGGCCGCGGCTACGAATACTCTCTACGAGGCCATCGGCCGCGTCGAAGAGCGCCTGAACCTCGTCATAGGTGAGGGGGCGACGCCCAGGATCGCCTTCGTAGGGGGTGGTGTGGTGGTAGCTGTTCCACTCAGTCACGACTTGGGTGGGCGCGGACCCGAACTGCTCGGTGCACCTGCTCACCCACTCGTAATCGGAGCTTGAGACGTACTCGAGAAAGAGCCTCAGGGCCGCCTGATACCCACGGATCGTGGTCGGCCGGGCCCCAGCCAGACTGGTGATGAACGCCTCGAACTCCGGTGGCGTCCACTGCCATGGGTACTGGTTCGAGTATGCGGCGAAGCGCCTCACCACGGCCAGCCGACCCTCGATCGTCGAAGCCTTCAGTTGCCGCGACCGCTGCTGCGCTACCCAGCCGTCCTGCATGTCCTCGAACGTGGTCCTCTCGGGGTCCACGGACGTGGCAGCCCCGGCGAAGCGCCCTACAACAACGTTGCTCACCGTTGCATCCTATACAACATTGATGCGTCGCATTGACGACGCCCCGACCTGCAGTCATGTGCGCTGAGGGTCTGGAGCCAGGCAAGTCGTTCCTGTGCTTCCTGTTTTCCCGCCTGAGGCTGCTTCGCCAACACGTTGTGGGTCCGCCGCGAGGAGTGCGCGGATTTGCTGAGCTCTGGCTTGTCAACCATCATCAGAGCGCCGATCAGTTAGGCCGATCGCCTCGCCGCTTCATTGCCCGGCCCCGTCTGATGGAGCCACAAGCCGAGCCACATCGCTCCCTCGACTGCGGCGAGGAGCTTG
>CALBDV010000377.1 GCA_937927565.1 uncultured Holophagales bacterium | reverse complement strand
ATGGCGGGCGGGTCGGCGACGAGGAGGGCGACGTGCTCGAGCTTCACGGCTTGCCCGCCGCGGGCTTCGCCAGGGGATTGCGGACCCGCCAGTGGAAGGTGTTCAGCTTCTTCTCGACGTCGAAGGAGCGGAGCATGGTCGTCACCTCGGCACCGGCCATCAGCGTCGCGCCGTAGCCCTGCATCGCGCCCAGCTCGGTCGGGCGGTTGTAGTAGTAGACCGCGTCGTAGGCGGCCGTCGTCCCGACGCAGATCCCCTCGATCTGCCCGTCAGGGCGCACCCGCCTTGCGACGGCCTGCCACCCCGCCTGCGCCACGGGGGCCCAGGCCGTCGAGAGCCACCCGCGGTTCACGCCCCGCGCGATGGCGAACGTGAACATCGCCGAGGCCGACGTCTCGAGGTAGCTGTCCTCCCGGTCGAGGAGCTGGTGCCAGAGGCCGGTCCCTCCCTGGACCGCGCCGACGCCCTTCACGGCGCGCCGGTACTGGTCGAGGACCTTCGACCGGTCGGGGTGGTCTTCGGGAAGGACCGTGAGGAGCTCGGCCATCGACATGAGCATCCACCCGGCGCCGCGGCCCCAGTAGAAGGTCGGGTCGGTCGGCAGCGCGTTCTCGAACCAGGAGTGGTCGTAGAGGCCGGCGTCCTCGTGGAAGAGGCGTGCCGACATCCCCGTGACCTGCCGGGCCGCGTCGTCGAAGAAGGCCTTCTCGCCCGTGAACGCCCCCATCTGCGCGAGGAACGGGATGCTCATGTAGGCGTCGTCGATCCAGAGCGAGACGGGCTGGGGACGCGGGCGGCAGAGCGTCCCGTCGGGGAGGCGCGGCTGCTTCTTGCCGACGTGCGCGGCGACGAGGTCGATTCCCTCCCGGTAGCGCGGGTCCTTCTTCCGCCCGTACGCCCTCACGAGCGCCGCGCCGATCGCGCCGCAGTCGTCCAGCTCGTGCATGTCGAGGAGGCGCCGGTAGCCGTCCTTCTGCGGCCCGAACTCCTTCGCCTGGGCGCGGAAGTACGGGAGGTGGTCGAAGATGAAGTCGAAGTTCCTGAGCGTGTAGGCGGCGAAGCGCTCGTCCCCCGTCACCTCGGTCACGTGGATCATCCCGGCGAGGACGACCCCCATCGAGTAGGTCCAGTCGTTGTACTCGCCGTGCCGGTTGTCGATCCCGACGCTCTTCCGCGGCTTGCCGAGGTCGGTGACCTTCTCGCCCGTCTCGGTATCGATGATCGCGTAGGGCGTCGCCCGCTCGAAGTGCCCGCGGACCCGGTCGAGGACCGCCTTGATCTCCTCTTCCTTCGGGAGCGTGTAGTCGACGCCCGGCGCGAGCGAGGGCTGCTGGAAGGAGGCCTCGCTCCGGCCCGTGGCGGCGACCGGGTCGGCCGTGCCGGGGGCCTGGGCGGCGAGGGGCGCGGCGCACGCAGCGCCGAGGACGAGGGCAACGGCTGCGAGGGGACGACGGCGCATCTTCGGGCTCCTCTGTCGGGAAGTGGTCATTCCAAATCTGGTCCCGGCCGACTGCTTCACCCGAGCCGCGGACCCGCCGGGAGGCTGAGTCGGGGCCGGCCGGCGGGGGCACGGCTCGGCCCGAAAGCTCGATTTCCGCTCGGTTCGTTGGGGTCGACCCGCGCTTTCGGCCATGCCGGGCGATCGTAGCCCACGAATCCAGTTGGCACAATGGTCTTACCACTGGTAATCTCCCGGCATGCGCACCGGGAACCCGTCGGCGTCCTTCCCGGCCGGGGAGAGCCGGCGCCGAGGGCTGCCCCTTTTCGTCGCGGCGAGCTTCACCCTCGGCGCGGCCCTCGCGCTTCTCGGCACCTCCTCGGGAGAGCCGCAGGCCGGGCCCCCACCCGCCACGCGACGAACTTCCGCCGCTTCGCCGGAAGAGAGCACCTACAGCAACCCGATCCTCTTCGCCGACTGGTCGGACCCCGACGTGATCCGCGTCGGCGACGACTACTGGCTCGTCGCCTCGAGCTTCCACGAGGTGCCGGGCCTTCCGATCCTCCACTCGAAGGACCTCGTCCACTGGTCGCTCGCGGGGCATGCGGCGCCGCGCCTCCCCTCGCCGCGGTACGACGTCCCCCGCCACGGCGGCGGCGTCTGGGCCCCCTCGATCCGTTTCGACGGCGGCGTCTTCCACGTCTGGTACGGAGACCCCGACGTCGGCCTCTTCACGACCCGCGCCCGTGACCCGCGGGGGCCGTGGGAGCCGCTCCGGCTCGTGAAGGAGGCGCGCGGGTGGATCGACCCGTGCCCGTTCCGCGACGCGGATGGATCCCTCTGGCTCGTCCACGCCTGGGCCAAGAGCCGCGCAGGGTTCAACGGGATCCTGACCGTCCACCGCCTCTCGGCCGACGGCCTCTCGGTCGTCGACGACGGGGCGAGGGTCTTCGACGGCGGGACTCGTCACCCGACGATCGAGGGGCCGAAGCTCTACCGGCGCGGCGAGTGGGTCTACCTCTTCGCCCCCGCCGGCGGCGTGAAGACCGGCTGGCAGACCGTGCTGAGGTCGCACAGCATCCTCGGCCCCTGGGAGGAGCGGATCGTCCTCGACCAGGGAGGAACTCCCGTCAACGGGCCGCACCAGGGCGGCCTCGTCGACACGCCCTCGGGCGAATGGTGGTTCGTCCACTTCCAGGACCGCGGCCCGTACGGGCGGGTCACTCACCTCCAGCCGGTGACCTGGCGCGACGGCTGGCCGGTCATCGGCGAGGACCCCGACGGCGATGGCAAGGGGCAGCCCGTCCTCGTCCACGCGCGACCGAGCGCGAGGCGAGGCACGCCGGCCGTTTCGCCGCAGGTCTCGGACGGATTCGACGGCCCCGTCCTCTCACCCATGTGGGCGTGGAACGCGAACCCGCGGGACGGGTGGTTCTCGCTCGCGGCGCGAGCCGGTGCGCTCCGGCTCTTCCCGGCCGTCCGGCCCGCCGGGCCCGCCCTGTCCGTCGCCCACCAGCCGAACGTCCTCAGGACGCGCCTGTCCGCCGAACGGCTCGTCGCGACCGCCCTCGTCGAGCTCAACGGCGAAACGCCGGGAGCCGCGAGCGGCCTCGCGGTCCTCGGGCGCGACGCGGCTTTCGTCGCAGTGGCCCGGACGACGGACGGGTGGGAGGTGCGCCTTGCCACCGGCCTCGACGTCCTCGGCGAGGGCCTCGAGCGCGTCGTCGAGCGCCGCCCCGTCCGGTCCGGCCGGCTCTTCCTCCGCGTCACCGTCGAGCCGTACGCCCGCCTGCGCTTCGCGACGAGCGAGGACGGGAAGACGTTCACGCCGATTGGCGGCGAGGTCATCGCGCGAGAGGGGGCCTGGGTCGGCTCGCGGCTCGCACTCTTCACGGCGCCTCTGGAGCGCCCCACGGCGGCCGATTTCACCGACGTCGAGTGGTTCCGGGTGGAGTGAGGATGCGCGCTCGACTCCCGTCCCGCCCTCCCGCGCACGCGTTCGACGCCGTCCTGGCCGGGGCCATCGGCCTTCTCGCAGCTCTCCTTTCCGCCGCCTCCACGGCGAGGGCCGTGCCCGTGCGCGCGCGTCCCGCCGGCGTCGACCTGGTCGTCTCGCAGGACGGGACCGGCGATTTCGCGACCGTCCAGGCCGCTCTCGACGCCCTCCCTGGCGCGGCGACCCGGACTCGCGTCGTCCTCGTGAGGAGCGGCGTCTACCGCGAGAAGCTCTTCGTCACGAAGAGCCGCCTCGCAATCGTCGGCGAGGACCGCGAGAAGACGCGCATCGAGTTCTCCCAGCTGCGCCGCGACTGGCGGGCCGCGCACCCGGACGACTGGGGCGCCGCGGTCGTCAACGTCGGCGACGACGTGACCGACCTCCTCCTCGCGAACCTGACGATCCGCAACGACTACGGCTCGCGCCACGGCGACCACGACCACCAGTTCGCGATCCGCTCGGGCGGCAGCTCGACGCGGATCGTCCTCCTCCACGCGAACGTCCTCTCGGACGGCGGCGACACGGTGAGCCTCTGGAACGCCTTCACCGGGATGACCTACCACGCCTCCTGCACGTTCGAGGGCTGGGTCGACTTCGTCTGCCCGCGCGGTACGAGCTACGTCACGAACAGCCGCTTCATCGCCCACAACCCGACCGCCGCGATCTGGCACGACGGGAGCAAGGACCGCGACCACCGCTTCGTCGTTCGCTCCTCGCGCTTCGACGGCGCTCCCGGGTTCCCGCTCGGGCGAAACAACCGCGACGGGCAGTTCCACCTCCTCGACTGCGCGTTCTCCGGCGCGATGGCCGACCAGCCGATCTACCAGCCCTCCCCGCCCGAGACGTACGCCTGGGAGCCGCGCGCCTTCTTCCACGGTTGTCGCGGAGACGACGGCGACCGCCCCTGGTTCGCCGACAACCTCCGGGACGCCGACTTCTCGCCGTCGCCGGCCGAGATCACGCCGGAGTGGACGTTCTGCGGCCAGTGGGACCCCGAGGGGACGATGCCCGCGGTCCTGCCGTTCGCCGCGGTTCCGAGGCCGCGCGACGGGGCGGCGGACGTCCCTCTCTTCGGGGCAACGCTGCGCTGGGTCGCGGCACGCGGTGCGCGGGAGTACGAGCTCTTCTTCGGCCCGGGCGCCGAGCCGCCGGCCGTGGCCCGCCTCGGCGGGACGAGCTGGACGACCGGCCCGCTCTCCGCCGGAGCGCGCTACACGTGGCGCGTGGACGCGATCGGGCCCGCGGGCCGGGTCCGCGGGGAGACGTGGAGCTTCACGACGGCCGCTCTCCTGTTCCGCATCGCCCTTGCGGGCGACTCGACCGTCACGGAGCGCCAGGGATGGGGGAGCGGCTTCGCCAACCTCCTCCGCCCGGGGGTCACGCTCTCGAACCACGCGCGCGGCGGCCGGAGCACGAAGAGTTTCGTCGACGAGGGGCACTGGGAGAGGGTCCTCTCCGAGCGGCCCGACGTCGTCCTGATCCAGTTCGGCCACAACGACGCGCCCGGCAAGGGACCGGACCGCGAAACGGACGCGTTCACGACCTACCGCGAGAACCTCTCCCGGATGGTCGACGAGGCGCGCGCCGCCGGGGCGCGGCCCGTCCTCCTGACGTCTCTCACGCGCCGCTACGTCGACGAGGCGGGCTGCGTGCGGTCGGACCTCGGCTTCTACGCCGACGCCGCCCGCGCTGTCGCCTTCGAACGCCGCGTCCCTCTCCTCGACCTCCACCGGCTCTCGATCGAGGCCGTCGACCGGATGAGCCCCTCGGAGGTCGCCGCGCTCGGCGTCGCAAAGGAGGACGGGACGCTCGACCGTACTCACCTCTCTCCCGCGGGGAGCGCCCTCTTCGGGGGCCTCGTCGCCGAGGAACTCGGCCGGGTCGTCCCCGATCTCGCGGCGGCATTCGCCTCCCCGCGCCCGGCGCCGAACGCCGACGGGTCCGAGGCCGAGGGGAGCCGTCCCGTTCCATCCGATCCCGCCGGGGCCGCGACGGCGGCCGACACCGCCGAGCCGAACGTCCGCGCCTCGGCCGTCCGGACCCTCGCGCCGCTCCTCGACGAGCCGGCGGCCTGGTTCTCCTCGCCGGAGGCGGCCCGCATCGGCGAGAACCTCCTCCTCTGGCAGCGTAGGAACGGCGGCTGGCCCAAGGACGTCGACATGGTCCGGCCCCTGAGCCCGACGCAGAAGGCGACGCTGCTCCGTCGGAAGGACCAGACGGACACGACGATCGACAACGGGGCGACGTACACGCAGGTCCGCTTCCTGGCCCACCTCTTCGCCGCCGCGCGGGACGAGCGCTTCCGCAAGGGGGCGCTCGACGGGCTCGACTTCCTCCTCGCCGCGCAGTACCCGAGCGGGGGCTGGCCGCAGTTCTTCCCCCTCCGGGACGACTACTCCCGTCACGTCACGTTCAACGACGGCGCGATTGCGGGCGTCCTGTCGCTTCTCCTCGACGCCTCCGAGGGCCGCGGACCGTTCGCGTTCGTCGACGGCGACCGTCGCACGCGAGCCGCAAGCGCGGTGGCGAAGGGTGTCTCCGTAATCCTCGCCTCGCAGATCGTGTCGGGCGGCGTGCGCACGGCGTGGGGCGCCCAGCACGACGAGGAGACGCTCGTCCCGCGCCCGGCGCGCGCCTTCGAGCCTGTCGCCCTCGCCTCCGCCGAGAGCGTCGGCGTCGTCCGGTTCCTGATGAGCCTCCCCGCGCCGTCCCGCGAGGTCGTCGGCGCCGTCGACGCCGCCGTCGCCTGGCTGCGCTCCGTGAGGATCGACGGCCTGCGCGTCGAGCGCCGGAACGACCCGGCGCTTCCCGGTGGTTTCGACACCGTGGCGACGCCGGACCCGGCCGCGCCGCCCGTCTGGGCCCGCTTCTACGAGATCGGGACGAACCGCCCGCTCTTCTCCGGGCGCGACGGCGTGGTGAAGTCGAGCCTCGCCGAGATCGAGCACGAGCGACGGACCGGCTACGCCTGGTACGTCGACGCCCCGGCCTCCCTCCTCTCGAAGGACTACCCCGCCTGGAAGGCGAAGCACCCCACGGAGGTCCCACGATGACGGACGAAACCCGTACCGCAGCCGGCTCCCCTTCCCGCCGCGAGTTCCTCTACGCCGCCGGCGCCGCGGCCGCGACGGCCGCGCTCCCAACCCGCCTCGCCGCCGAGCCGGCCAGGAAAACGCGCTACGCGATCGTCGGCACCGGCCATCGCGGCAGCGGCATGTGGGGCGCCGAGGCGCTGAAGCGTCACGGCGACACGCTCGACCTCGTCGCCCTTTGCGACGTCAACCCGCAACGCGCCGAGGCCGCGAACGCCCTGATGGGGACGAACGCGCCGGTCTACGCCGACCTCGACCGGATGCTCGACGCCGTGAAGGTCGACCGGATCGCGGTCTGCACGGTCGACTCGACCCACTCGGCCGTCATCGCGCGGGCCCTCGACCGCGGCGTCGACGTCGTCACCGAGAAACCGATGGTCACCGGCCTCTCGCAGTGCCGCGCGATCCTGGACGCGGAGCGGACGAACCGGCGGAAGGTCGCCATGGCCTTCAACTACCGCTACTCGCCCAAGCTCGAGAGGGTCTGGTCGCTCCTCCGGACTTCCGGCCTCGGGAAGGTCACGTCGATCGACTTCTCCTGGTACCTCGACGTCTTCCACGGCGCCGACTACTTCCGCCGCTGGCACCGCCTGAAGTCCCAGGGCGGGAGCCTCTGGCTCCACAAGGCCTCTCACCACTTCGACCTCGTGAACTGGTGGCTCGGGGCCGACCCGGTCGAGGTCTCCGCCGTATCCGGCCTCCGCCGCTACGGAAAGACCGGCGCGGTCCGACACACCCACTGCCGGACCTGCCCGCACAAGGCGTCGTGCGAGTTCTTCTTCGACATGACGGCGAACCCGCGCCTGATGGCCCTGTACGCCGGCCCGGCCGGTGCCGACGGCTACCACCGCGACGGCTGCGTCTTCCGCGAGGACTGCGACACCTGGGACACGATGCAGGCCGTGATCTCGTACTCGAACGGCACGACGATGGCCTACTCCCTGAACGCCTTCATGCCGTTCGAGGGTTTCCGCGTCGCCTTCAACTGCGAGAAGGGGCGCATCGAGGTCCGCGACTACGAACGGCAGCCGTGGGAGGTGCCGCACGAGACCGAAATCCTCGTCGCGCGGAACTTCGCGAAGGACGTGGAGCGGATCACCCTCCAGAAGCTCCCCGGCGGCCACTCGGGCGGAGACCCCCGCCTCCTCGACGCCGTCTTCGGCGCCACGCCGGTCCCCGAGCACCTTCGCGTCCCCGACTCGCGCGCCGGCGCGATGTCGTGCCTGACCGGCATCGCGGCGCGGACGAGCTCGGAGACGGGCAAGCCCGTGAAGATCGCCGACCTCGCCCCCCTCGCCGGCCTCTGAGGATTGGGGTCAGGTCTACCTTCTACACTCTACGCGGCCGCGCAGAGTGTAGAAGGTAGACCTGACCCCATTGGGAAGCTACTTCGGCAAGGGCCTCGGGAGGAGGGTCACGTTGCGCAGGTCGACGTCGACCGTCCCCTCGATCCGGTTTCCCTTCGCGACGTCGCGGAAGGTGCTGTCGGAGACGACGAGGCCGCGGATCGGCGAGCCGTCGAGCGCCCGGAGGAAGAGGGCGTGGACGGCCTTCGTCACCGTCATCCGTTCGACGCGGACGTTGCGGACCGTCGGCGGGAACGCCCCGTTCGCCCCCTCCTCGTAGAGCATGTCGACGTCGATCGCGTTGCCGACCTCGCCGATCGTCACGTCCCTCACGAAGACGTTCTCGACGACGCCGCCCCTCATGGCGTTCGTCTTGATGCGGAGCCCCCGCTCGAGGTCGGGGCTCGACATCTCGCACTTTTCCACGAAGACCTCGCGCGCCCCTCCGCTGATCTCGCTCCCGATCGTCACACCCCCGTGCCCCGCCTTCATCACGCAGCGCCTCACGACGACCCGCTCGACCGGGGTCGCCAGGCGCCGGCCGTCGGCGTTTCGGCCCGACTTGAGCGCGATGCAGTCGTCCCCGGTGTCGAAGAGCGAGTCCTCGATCAGGACGTCGGAGGACGACTCGGGGTCGCAGCCGTCGTTGTTCGGGCCGTGCGAGACGACCTTCACGTTCCTCACGGTCACGTTCTGCGAGAGGACCGGGTGGATCACCCAGAACGGGGCGTTCGTGATCGTGACCCCCTCGATCAGGACGTTCCGGCAGCGGTACGGCTCGACGAACGGCGGGCGGAGCCGGTTCCCTTCGGCGAAGACGCGGCTTTCGACCGGCACGCCCTCCTCGGCCATCCGGAAGAGGCGGTCCCGATCAGGCTTCTGGCTCTCGGGGCCTTTCCCCTTCCAGGGCCACCAGGCCGTCTCGCTTGCGCCGCCGTCGAGGGTCCCCTCCCCCGTCACCGCGATCGACTCCTCGTCGAGCGCGTAGACGAGGGGCGAGTAGCCCATCAGCTCCATCCCCTCCCAGCGCGTCAGGACGGGCGGGAGGTAGCGGTTCGGGTCGGTCACGAAGCGGACGACGGCCCCCTTTGCGAGGTGGAGGTCCACCCGGCTCTTCAGCCGGATCGGCCCCGTGAGGAACGTCCCCTCGGGGACGACGACGCGGCCGCCGCCGGCCTTCGCGCAGGCCTCGATCGCCTTTCGGATCGCGACCGAGGCGTCCGTCTTCCCGTCCCCCTTCGCCCCGAACTTCGTGACGACGAAGTCCCTCGCGGGGAACTGCGGGGGAACGATGTGCGCGAGGATCTCCGGAAGGCGCTCCCACGGGTCGCCTCCTGCTGGTGCCTGCGCGCCCAGCGCCGGGGCGAGGGCCGCGAGGAGGGCGAGCGCCGCGATCGCGACGCGCGCCGCTCCGTAAGCCCAGCCGAGTCGGCGCACGGTCACAGCTCCGAAAGCGGGACGCCCTGCATGTCGTCGAACTCCTGGTTCTCGCCCCCCATCGCCCAGACGAACGCGTAGCGGCTCGTCGCGGCCGCGAAGTGCATCGACCAGACGGGCGAGAGGACGACCTGGAGGTTCCTCACGACGAGATGCCGCGTCTCGCCCGGGCGTCCCATGAAGTGGAAGACGACGGAGTCGGGGTCGAGGTCGAAGTAGAGGTAGACCTCCGTCCGCCGCCCGTGCCGGTGCGGGGGCATCGTGTTCCAGACGCTCCCGGTGTCGAGGTCGGTCACGCCCAGGACGAGCTGGCCCGTCGGGAGGGCGGCCGGATGGAGGTAACGGCGGAGCGTCCTCACGTTCGCCCGTGCCGGCTCTCCGAGCTGGAAGGTCTGGGCCTCGGCCTCGGTCACCCGTTTCGTCGGGTGATCCGCGTGGCAGGGGTGGCTCACGAGGTAGAAGAGCGCTGGCTGGCTCGCGTCGTCGCTCGCGAAGCCGACCTGCCGCGTCCCGCGGCCGACGTAGAGCGCGTCGCGGCGCGCGAGCGGGTGCGCCTCGCCGTCCACCGTCACCGTCCCGGGCCCGCCGACATTCACGACGCCGAGCTCCCGGCGCGCGCAGAACGACGGTGTCTTCAACTCGGCCGGCGCCTCGAGGGCGAGGGGTGCCCCGAGCGGCACGGCGGACCCGACGATCGTCCGCTCCGCCTCCCAGTGGAGGAGCTTCACCTCGC
>CALBDV010000376.1 GCA_937927565.1 uncultured Holophagales bacterium | reverse complement strand
GCAACGCCGTCAAGTTCACGCCCGCAGGCGGGAAGGTCGTCGTGAGGCTCGAGCGCATCGGGGACGAGCTGGCGTTCGCGGTCATCGACACCGGCATCGGCATCTCGGAGGACAAGCTCGAGGACATCTTCGAACGCTTTCTCCAGGTGGATGCGACGGACCGCCGCGGCCTGGGGCTCGGTCTCTACATCTCCAGGTGCATCGTCGAGGGACACGGGGGCCGGATCTGGGCCGAAAGCAGGCTCGGCGAGGGAAGCGCCTTCCACTTCACTCTCCCGATCGTCTCCCCGGCGGCGTGACACCTCGAAGGAGACGACATGAAGCAGCGCGCACTGGGAACGAGCGGACTCGAGGTCTCGGCCATCGGGCTCGGCTGTATGGGCATGAGCTTCTCGTACGGCCCGCCCAGGGACAAACGAGAGATGACCTCGCTCCTCCACGCGGCCGTCGATCGCGGCGTCACGTTCTTCGACACCGCCGAGGTCTACGGCCCGTTCACGAACGAAGAGCTCGTCGGGGAGGCCCTCGCACCCTTCCGGGGGCGAGTGGCGATCGCGACGAAGTTCGGATTCAAGCTCGGCCAGGAAGGAGGGCCGTGGGCGGGTCTGGATAGCCGGCCGGACCACATCAGGCTGGTCGCGGAGGCCTCGCTCAGGCGGCTCCGGCTCGAGACGATCGACCTCTTCTACCAGCACCGCGTCGACCCGGACGTCCCGATCGAGGACGTTGCGGGAGCCGTGAAGGACCTGATCCGGGAAGGGAAGGTCCGGCACTTCGGCCTCTCCGAAGCAGGCGCGCAGACGATCCGCCGCGCGCACGCGGTCCAGCCGGTCACGGCGCTCCAGAGCGAGTACTCGCTCTGGTGGAGGGCACCCGAAGGGGACGTGCTGCCGACGCTCGAGGAGCTTGGGATCGGCTTCGTTCCCTACAGCCCGCTCGGCAGGGGGTTCCTCACGGGCAAGCTGGACGAGAACACCCGGCTCGACGCCACCGACTTCCGCAGCTCGCTTCCCCGTTTCACGCCCGAAGCGATGAAGGCGAATCGGGTCCTCGTCGAGCTGCTCGGGGTGATCGGGTCGCGCAAGGGGGCAACACCCGCCCAGATCGCCCTCGGCTGGCTGCTCGCTCAAAAGACATGGATCGTGCCCATCCCCGGGACCACGAACCTGAACCGCCTGGAAGAGAACCTCGGAGCAGCCGAGATCCACCTGACGGCCGAGGACCTTCGCGAGATCGACTCGACCGCCGCAGAGATCACCGTGCACGGAGCCCGCTACCCCGAGCACCTTCAGAAGCTCGTCGGCCGCTGAGCGCCCGCCGGCCCCCCGGGCAGGGCCGGCGGACGTCCCCGTGTCAGAATTCATCCCGTCTCCGATGCGGAAGCGGCGCATTCTCGCGGTCTCTGCGCTGAAGGGCGGCGTGGGAAAGACGACGACGGCCGTCAATCTGGCGGCCGCCTGCGCGCGGGCGGGACGGAAGGTTCTGCTCGTGGACGTCGATCCGCAAGGGTGCGTGGGCGCTTCGATCGGGCTCGGCGGCGAGGCGGGCCTCGACGCCTGGCTCGTCGGCGAGGCGGCGTTCGAGGAGGTCGTCGTGCGCGAGAACCGCCCGAACCTCGACGTGCTCGTGGCAGGGGCCCGCCTGCTGGCCGCGGAAGACCAGCTCCGCGAGAAGGGGAAGGAGAAGCGTCGCCACAGGCTCGAACGGCGCCTCCGGGACCTCGACGGCGAGGACTACGACCTCGTCGTCCTCGACTGTCCTCCCTCCGCCTCGCTCCTTCTCGAGAACGCCTGGTTCGCCGCCCAGGAGCTGGTCCTTCCTGCAAAACTCGACCCGCTTTCGCTCCCCGCCCTCGACCGGACGAAGCGCCTCGTGGCGGCGATGGACGCGGACCGGCCGAAACCGCTGCGGATCGACGGCGTGCTCCCGACCTTCTACGACCTGAGGACCCACGTGTCGGACGAGACGCTCGACGCGATCCGCGAGAGGTTCACGAAGATCCTGACCCCCATCCGGATCAACGCGGCGCTCGCCGAGGCGCCCCGGACGGGAAAGACGATCTACGAGCTCGACCCCTCGGCTCGAGGGGCCGTCGACTACGCGCTCCTCGCCGAAGACCTCGGGCTCGTCTGAGCCCGTGGCCCCACGGCCGGCCCGGACCGCGCGGCCGACGGAGGAGCGCCTCTCGCGGGGCGCCGTTTCGTGTGGAATCAATACAGGAGACGGCGAGATTCCGACCCCGTCCCGAGAGCCGCAGGTGAGTCCTCGGGTCCCGTCGGGAGAGAGCCGGGAGAACTCCCGGCACCTCGACGGCAGGAGCTGTCGTGAAGCCGCCCCTCAGGCCGGCCAGATCTTGTGAACGCTCAGAATCTGGGGCGGAGTAGAGTTCTTCACGAGCTTCTGCGCCCAGATGCTCCAGACATTCGCGGATCGGACTCCGATGACGTTGATCGAGCGGGTGTCGAGGTCGTAGCGGAGCTGGCCATAGGTGCTCCCCACGTTCTTCATGCGCGTGTTCAGCTGCAGGCCGGTCTCGAGGCCCTGTTGCGGCTGGAGGTGGGTTACGAGCACGGCGTTTCCCGTCCCGCCGGTCGCGATGAAGGTACAGCCGGTGAGCTTGGCGGTCAGCATGATGGCCGGACCGCTCCCGTCGAGCGTGTACCAGACCGGGCCCCCGCCGCTCAAGCTGGTGTAGACGCCGTGGACCGGAAACGCATGGCCGTTGGCGTTCGCCCCGGAAATCATCTCGATGTTGAACGACTCGGTCTTGTGAAGCCTCAGAGTGCCGAGCACGGAGCCCGGACGATGCGCGTCGGCGCTGTCGTTTCGGATGTAGGCGCGCGTCTGGCCGTGCGCCGCACAGTCGAACGTGTTGACGATCGGGTGCTTTCGAATGAAACCCTCTGGATTCTGAAGAAGCCGCGCCAGAGCATCCTGTGGGCGCGTGAGGCGCCCGGAGTTCCACTCCTGCTGAAACCACTCCTGGATATTTTTCGGCGGCATGGAAAACGCTCCTTTTCCAGGGGCGGCGGGCATCGGAACCCTCGCCGACGCTTCGGCGCCTCTTTCACGTAGCCTGCAGGCCTGCCGAGTTTACCGGCAGATAGCGGTCATCCACCGCCTCTTCCCCACCGGAATCGAGAAGTTCCCGTGACCACGCGGAGAGTGTCAGGCTGCGCCCGATAGCTCCTCCGGGCTCTCAAGACGCTCGTCGCGACGAAGACGACGGGCACGCTCGAAGCCTGACGCCCCGGTTCCAGCGGCGGCGGCCTGCCGTCCGCTGAAACCGGGGCGCGAGCGAATCCTCCTACCCGTCAGGAGCCCGGGAAGACCTCTGCCCCGATCAGG
>CALBDV010000375.1 GCA_937927565.1 uncultured Holophagales bacterium | reverse complement strand
CGCTATCCCGCGACAGTCGGGAGCGAGCACGATCCGCTCCCGGTCGGGGAGTGGAAGATCAACGGCGTCGGCTGGAACCCGGTCTTCAACTACAACCCCGCGCTCTTCTGGGACTCCGAGCCGGGTGACGAGAAGGCGAAGCTCCCACCCGGGCCGAACAACCCGGTCGGCGTGGTCTGAATCGACCTCTCCAAGCCGCACTACGGAATTCACGGCACGCCGGAACCGTCGACCATCGGCGGGAAGACGTCGCACGGCTGCATCCGGCTGACGAACTGGGATGCCCTCGAGCTCGGACGCCTCGTTTCCCCGGGGACGCCTACCCTCCTCGTGAAGTGAGGCCGGATTGCGCGTGCTCTCAGTCCTCGTCGCCGCGCTCTTCGTCGTCGCGGGCCCTGTCCTCGCCGGGCCGCCAGACGAAAAGCTCCCTGCGCGCTTCAGGGACATCGGAGGCCGCTCCGGAAAGCTGCTCGCGTTCATCGAGACCCGGGAGGGTCTCGCCGAGCTGGAGCGCGCGGGCCTCCGGGTGACCATCGAGGAGCCCGGCGTCTTTCCCTTCGAGTGGCCTCCCGGTTGGCCGCCGGTCCATGTAAGGAAGGGTGCGAGCGTCATCCTTCTCACTCCGTTCCGGGACAAGCGCGACGGCCGCATCGGAGACTACGTTCTGGGGAGCTGGCCGAACGAGGGCGGCGGCGCGGAGTCGTCGCCCGCCGCACCATCTGCAGCGGCCTTTGCTGCGAGGCGGGCCGCGTATGCCGTTCCGCCCGGGTTCGTCAAGGTGACGAAGGCGACCGCCGCGACCCGCGTCTCGGAGCACTTCCGTCTGGGCGAATTCCTGACGAAGGATCAGCCGAGCGTCTGGCCGAAGTACCTCGTCCTCGATCTGAGGCTCGTCGACAAGCTCGAGCTCCTGATCGCCGCCCTGGGCGAGGCCGGTCATCCCGTGAAGGGTCTCCACGTCATGAGCGGCTTCCGGACGCCGAGGTACAACGCGCGCGAGGTCGGCCCGGGCAGCCGGTCGGCCATCTCGCGGCACATGTACGGGGATTCGGCGGACGTCTATCCCGACGACGACGGGGACGGCCGGATCGACGACCTCAACGGCGACGGCTGCGTGGATCTGGCCGATGCGCGGATCGTGGCGGAGGCGGCCGAGAACGTGGAGAGGGAGTACCCCGAGCTCGTGGGAGGAATCAGCGTCTATCCCGCGACGGCCGCGCACGGTCCGGTGGTTCACGTCGACACGCGCGGGACTCGGGCGCGCTGGTGACGTCGTGAAGCGATCGGCGATTCGTCTCGCGAGGCTCATCCCGCTCCTTCTTGGGGCCGCCCTCCTCGTCCCCTTGTCGTGGTGCTTCGTGAGAGCCGATGGCGCCGACTCGCCTCCGCACGAGCTCTCGATGCCGGTCGCGGGCGTGGAACCGGGGGAGCTGCGGAACACCTTCTCTCAGGTCCGGGGCGGGACGCGCTCGCACGGGGCGCTCGACATCCCCGCGCCGCGGGGGACGCCCGTGCTCGCCACGGCCGACGGCGTCGTGAGGAAGCTCTTCACGAGCGTGCGTGGGGGCCTGACGGTCTACCAGTTCGACCTGGAAGAGCGGTACTGCTACTACTACGCGCATCTCGACGGCTACGCCCCGTCTCTCCACGAAGGGCAGGTCCTACTGAGGGGAGACCCCCTCGGCACCGTCGGGGCGACAGGTAACGCGCGGAAGGACGCTCCCCACCTCCACTTCGCCGTGATCCGTCTGGATTCGGATAAGAAGTGGTGGGGAGGTACTCCGGTCGATCCGTATCCGCTTCTCGTCAGGTGA
>CALBDV010000374.1 GCA_937927565.1 uncultured Holophagales bacterium | reverse complement strand
CCGAGCTTCGTCTGGACGAAGCGGTACGTGACTACCGGGAAGGCCTGTGGTACCGCTGTAACCTCTAGCAGTGACCATACGTACTTCGAGAACTGCCGACCCGCGGGCACGGGAGGGCCAACGTTTCAAATGGGCGTCTCCGGTCCAGAGACGCTATACCTTGGCGGAAGTGTCGGGACTGTCAGTGCGCTGCGCCTAACCCAAGTGAATCTAAGCAATCCCGCCTATGTCGAGCGTTACTACTACGCCAGGCCTTGGGGAATGGTATTTTACGAGTTGGTCGACGACGGCGTCGTGACCTACTCTGAGACACTGAACACGCTCTGGCCTAATCAGCCGGTGCTTTTACTGCCATGCAACAAGCCCTATTAGGGAACGCCTTCCTGCACCAATGGATGAGGACCTCCGAACCCACCCCAAAGGGACACCGTACGTGCGTGTCCTTTCGCTGAACTCCCCTCTGAAGTGCGGCCGGGATAGAATCCGATAAAGGCACCATGCAACAACGCTTTCTCGCCGAAATCCGCACGCTCCATGCTTGGTTCAATCGGACGCGAAGAGGCTTAGGCGAGGGACTGGATGCCTGAAGGCCGGAGAGCGACGAATAGTGAGCCTTCGACCGCCGGTGCGGTAGGCAAACACTCTTCTGAACGCTTCCGGCGGTCACAATGGAAATGGTATGCGTGACTGTCGAAGCGCCGGAAGCCCCTTGGATCTTGACGGCAGATTCACGAATCGCTGGATGGCCGCCTTCCTCCTGGCAGCGTGCGCCTTTTGCGTTTCCACACTGACACTTTCGATGATCCGGGGACAGTCCTCCGCCCTGATCGTGGGCGACGGCGCACAGTACTATGCCTGGACACGGTCGACTATTCTCGACGGGGACGTGGACTTCCGCAATGACTACAGCTTGTTGTATCCACCGGATCCCCTTCCTCCCGAGGTTGACCAGCTAACCCCCGCCGGGCTGATCGTAAACAAGTACCCCGTCGGGATGGCGCTCTTGGAAACGCCCGGCCTACTACTGGGCCACGGAATAGCTCTCGTCGTTGGCGCCTGGCCCACCAACGGCGCATCCGCACCGTACCAGCTATCAGTCACGCTATCGCTTGCCGTGTTCTACCTATACAGCATCTACCTTCTCTATCTTGCCGCCCGCCGCTTCGGCGCACCTGCCCCGGCGGCGGGTTTGTTCTGTTCGGCTATGCTTGTCGCTACGAACCTCTGGCACTATGTTGTCAAGGAACCGGCAATGGCACATGGGGCGGGACTGGCGCTCTGCTGTGTTGTGCTCTTCCTCCTGAGCGGGTGGCCGTCGCGCTGGGAGGAGATTGGAAGCGGGTCTCTCATTCTGGTCGGCGTTTCCGCTGGGATGCTGTTTCTCGTGCGCAACACGAACATGGTTCTTGCTCCGATACTCGCCACTCTAGTCTTTCGAGGACGTTCCGTCGCCCCCCGTCCTGTGTTCCTAATGACCGCGTCCGCGCTCGTCGTGGCTAGCCTTCAACCACTGGCGCTGTACTCTCTCTGGGGGGAACCACGGCTCCTACCGTATCCAGCAGAGTCTTTCGCAGGCGGGTGGAGCGGCGTTCTGGGAACCCTCGTCTCCGACCGTCACGGGCTTTTCGTGTATCACCCGTGGTACGTAGTTCTTCTCGGCCTCTGCCTTGCAGCGCTCTTCGATAGCTCTCTCCGCGCCCTCGCAGCTGGGTCTGTCGCGTCCTTTGTTCTTCTTGTGTTAGTGAACGGCAGTTGGTGGTGCTGGTGGTTTGGAGATTCATTTGGAAACCGTGCGTTCATTGAATCGCTCCCGTGCCTTACCCTTATCAGCGCCCTTCGCTTTCCACGCTTGGCGCTGCGGCGCGCCTCCGTTCAAGCGCTCCGGGTTGTACTCGTGGGAACCATTCTCTTGAATGCGCTTCTATGGGTTGGTTACCTCTTCCGCCGATTTCCTCCAGATGGTCTCCACACGAAGGCAGAGGCCTACTTCTGGCTTCTGCGTTCAAATGTATCGGACTAGACCGGACTAGACCGGACTAGACCGGGGAAAAAGCACCAGGTAGCGTGGCATCCGTTGACACATAGCCTAACCCGGCGTCCAGCGGACTCGCTGCGCTCGCCGCTGACGCCCACGGTTAGG
>CALBDV010000373.1 GCA_937927565.1 uncultured Holophagales bacterium | reverse complement strand
TCTTCTTCAGCTCGGGGAGCGCGGCGTGGACGAGGAGGTAGGTCGCCTTCAGGTTCGTCTCGAGGACCCGGTCCCACTCCTCCTCGGAGAGCTTCTCGAGGGGCTTCCAGATGAAGACGCCCGCGTTGTTGACGACGGCGTCGATCCGCCCCGTCTCCTCCACGGCGCGCGACACGAGACGCTCCACGTCGGCCCGGCTCCTGACGTCGGCGGTCACGGCGAGGGCGCCGCCTCCGAGGGAAGCGACCTCGCGGACGACGGCGTCGAGCTGCTCCTGCGTCCGCGAGGCGAGGACGACGGTGGCGCCGGCCCGGGCCGCAGCGAGCGCGATGGCGCGACCGATGCCTCGTCCGGCCCCGGTCACGACGACGGTCTTCCCGGAGAGCATCTTCTGGTCCGCTGGCACGCTCATCCCCTCAGGCCTCCCGCGCCGGGATCCTCCGCGGCGCCGAACTTCTCTTCGCCGGACGGGCCTCCGCGGATGCCGGGCGCGAATCCGAAGAAGGCTAGCACGTCGGACTGCACGAGGCGGGCACCTACAATCCCCGCCGGAGGCCTGCCTGAAGCCAACCCTGATCCTCGCCGTGCTCCTTCTCGCCGCACCGCCGGCCGCAGCAGAGCCGCGCTTCGAGTCGAGGCTCGTCGCCTCGCCCCACCTCCCCGCTCCCGCGCGCGTCGTCGTCCAGCTCCCCCCCTCCTACGGAGAGGAGCCCGCTCGCCGCTACCCGGTCGTCTACTTCCTCCACGACGGGTTCGGAAACGAGGAGACGCTCTCGAGGCGGGGAATCGCTGCAAGGCTGGACGCCGAGATGGCAGCCGGTCGCCTTCCCGAGATGCTCGTCGTGTCGCCGCGCGGCGTCGGCACCTGGTTCACCGATTCGTACGACGGCAAAGTCCGCTACGGAGCGTTTCTCGCGTCCACGCTCGTACCGTTCGTCGACGGCGCCTTCCGGACGCTCCCGCGCCGGTCGGCCCGCGCCGCCGCCGGGATCTCGATGGGAGGGTACGGCGCCGTCCGGTGGGGGCTCCGCTCACCGGAGCTCTTCACCGTCACCGCCGGCCTCTCCGCGGCCGTCCAGCAGCTCTCGCGCCGCTCCGTCGAGAGCCTCCCGTTCCTCGTCCGCCCCGCCTTCCGACGCGTCTTCGGCGACAGCACCGGAACCGGCCCCTGGCGGAAGAACGACCTCGCCTCGATCCTCCTCGACGAGCCCGGCCTCGCCGGCCGCGCGCCCGAGCTCCTCCTCCGGTGCGGGACCGAGGACAAGTACCTCCTCTCCGACGTCGGCTCCTACTTCCACAAGCTCGTCACCGCGCTCGGGGGGCGGAGCGAGCTCGTCCTCGAGCCCGGCGGGCACGACTGGGCCTACTGGCGCTCCGTCTTCATTCCGTTCGCCGCAGACGTGGCGAGCCGTCTCGACCGGGCCGAGGTGGCCGGGTGAGCAGCCCCCGCCTCGTCCTGTTCGACGTCGACGGGACCCTGCTCTCCTCGGGGCGCAAGGGCCTAGAGTCCTTCTCGGAGGCGCTGCGCCGGACCTTCGGGACCGAGGGAGACGTGGCTTCGTACCGGTTCGAGGGCCGGCTCGATCCGGTCATCGTCTTCGAGCTGATGCGGGACGCCGGGATTCCGGACGACGTCATCGTCGAGCGCCGCCCCGCCGCCCTCTCCCTCTACCTCGACCTCCTCGAGGAGGCGCTCTCCGCCCACCCACCGGCGCTCAAGCCGGGTGTCGCCGACCTCGTCGCCCGCGTCTCGGCGTCCTCTTCGGTGGTCCCCGCACTCCTGACGGGAAACGTCCAGCGTGGCGCCCGCATCAAGCTGACGGCGGCCGGCCTCTGGAACCGCTTCCACTTCGGGGTCTTCGGCGACGAGGCGCCGCGGCGCGTCGACCTCGGGCCGATCGCTCTCGCCCGCGCCCTCGAGCGGACGGGCCGGACGTTCTCGCCCTCCGAGACCGTCGTGGTCGGCGACGCGCGCGCCGACGTGGAGTGCGGCCGCGCGATCGGCGCCCGCGTGGTGGCGGTGGCGACGGGCCGAACGAGCGTCGAGGAGCTTCGCGCCGCTGGCGCCGACGTCGTCTTTTCCAGCTTCGCCGACGTCGAGTCGGCCTGCGAGGCGATCCTTGCTTAGTACCGCATTGGCTCTCGTCCTGGCAACGGTTGCCGTTCCCCCACCGCAGGCCGGTCCGCCCGTCGACGTCACGCGCCCCGTCGTGCACGACGTCACGATGACCGTCGACGTCGGGCCCGCACGGGACATCCTCACGCTCCTCGCCGGCCGTCCCGACGCCCCGGAGGCGCTGAAGCGGCTTCGGACCTCCCGCGCCTTCCAGCAGGCGCTCTCCCGCGGCGGGCGCAACCCCGACGACGTCCTGGGCCGGCTCGTCTCCGTCGCGGCCGGAACCCCCGACCCGCTCCTGAGCGGCTATTCCGGTCGCGCCGCGACCTTCACGAAGATCCTCGACTCCCTCGAGACCGACGGCACGCCCGCGGCGATGATCCTGGCGCGCCGGATCGCCGCGCTTCTCCCGTCCTCGACGCCCGTCACCGCCCGCCTCCGCGTCGTCCCGCTCTTCAGCCTGGCCGGCTTCGACGACGTCGTGGCGGAGAGCGACGGCGAGACGACCTGGCTCTTCGCCGATCTGCCACGCCTCGCGCCCGAGGGGGTCGCCGAGATCGTCCCCCGCGAGGCCGTCTTCTCGCTCCTGCGCACCGCGGCCGCCGAGTCGTGGAAGCGGCTGTTCGCCCCCTTCCGTGTCCCGCCGGCCTGGCCCGAGGAGAAGGGTTCCGACTTCGACGCCCTCCTGTCTCGCACCGTCGGCGAGGGCCCTGCGACGATGTTCCTCGTTCCCGACGAGTTCTTCCCGATCGGGACGATGTTCGAGGAGCCGATCCAGAGGAGCTTCGCCCGCTGGAACGCCTCGGCCGAAACGCTCCTCGACCCGAAGGCGAAGGAGGAGGCCCGGCAGGCCACGCTCGCCGCCGCCACGCTCCGCGGCGACTTCTGGGCCCGGCACTCCTCCGTCGTAGGGGTGAAGATGACCGAGACGCTTCTCCGGCGCGCAGGGTCCGAGAAGTACCTCGAGGCCCTTGCCGCGGGCCCGCGAGCCGTCGCCACCCTCTACCTCGACGTCACGAAGAAGACGAAGGAGCCGGCCCTCGGGAAGGCCGCGAAGAGGGCGCTGGAAGCGCAGCCGCCCGGGAACTGACGAAATCCCGGGTCGCTTCCGGGTGTTTCGTTTCCCCTCCCGGAGGGCGTCTAATGTCCACCGGCCGAGCGCCGCCAGGGGGTCTCCAAATGAACGGAACGCCTCGTTACCCCGGCATCCGCATCACCACGAACGGGAACCAGCTCGTCGCCTACCACACGGAGGCGCGCATCACCGACGGGGGCGTCTTCTACCCCATCACCCCGTCGACCGAGATGGGCGAGAACTACCAGCTCTCGTTCGCCGAGGGGAAGCTGAACGTCTTCGGCGCCAGCAAGCTCGCCGTGGAGACCGAAGGCGAGCACTCGGCGCAGGGGGGCGCGATCGCGTTCTCGGTCTGCGGGAAGCGGACCGTGAACTTCACCTCGGGGCAGGGGATCGTCTACGGCTCCGAGCAGTACTACCACGCTCCCGGCAAGTTCTCGACGATGATCCTCGAGGTCTCGGCCCGCGCGCTGACGAAGCACGCGCTGAACGTCCACTGCGGGCACGACGACATCTACGCCGTGATGGACACCGGCTGGATCATGCTGTTCGGGAAGGACTCGCAGCAGGCGGCCGACCAGGCGCTGATCATCCGCAAGGTCGCGGAGCTCTCCCTGACGCCCGGCATCAACATCCAGGACGGCTTCCTGACCTCGCACCTCGAGCGGACGTTCTTCCGCCACGAGGCGGAGCTGATGAGGGAGTTCCTCGGCGCGCCCGACGACCTGATCGACTGCCCGACCGACGCCCAGCGGACCCTCTTCGGACCGAAGCGCCGCCGCGTGCCGGCGATGATCGACCTTCAGAACCCGCTCCTCCTCGGCCCCGTGCAGAACCAGGAGCACTACATGAACGGGGTGGTCGCGCACCGCTCCGAGTTCTGCGAGCC
>CALBDV010000372.1 GCA_937927565.1 uncultured Holophagales bacterium | reverse complement strand
CGGGTCGAGGTCACGGAGTCGCAGCAGCGCCAGGCGCTCTACGGCTACGAGAAGGTCGTCCTCGACGCGTTCCGTGAAACGGAGGACGCCCTCGTCGGCTACCGGAAGACGGGCGAGCAGAGGTCGGCCCAGACGGAACGCGTCCTGGCCGAGCGCAAGGTCCTCGAGCTCGCCGAGCTGCGCTACCGCGGTGGCGTCGCGGCCTACCTCGAGGTCCTCGATGCCCAGCGTTCGCTCTTCAACGCCGAGCTCGACGAGGCGCAGACGATCGGCAGCAACCTCGTCTCGCTCGTGAGGCTCTACAAGGCCCTCGGCGGCGGCTGGAGCGAGCCCGGGATGCCGCCCGCGGAGGTGCCGGCCGAGCCGGCCGCCGCGACACCGACGAACTGACCCTCTTCGTGGCCCCGCCGCCGTCATCCCGACGGCGGCGGGGCTCTTCCCCTCGACGGCGCCCCGGGGAGACCCGGCGGGCCCGTGGATTGCATAGGGGTCCCGGGGTGTTCACCTGAGCGGACGGCTAGAATCCCTGCGCTTGCCGAAAGCGGACGAGAATCGCCCTGGCCGGGCTGCACGACCGAGACATCCCATCAGGCTGCCCCATGTCGGGGCCCTCTGGGCGCTTCTCGCGATGGCCCTCGTCCCGGCCCCGCAGGCGCGCGCGCTGGGGAACGCGCCGACCGGGACGAAACGCGTCTTCGTCATCAGCTCCTTCGGCCGGGACTTCTCCCCATACAGCCAGACCGATTCGACGTTTCGGACGGAGCTCGCGCAACGCTTCGGCGCGCCTATCGACTTCCTCGAGGTCACACTCGGGATGCGCGGCCTCGAGCCTGACGACGAGGCGGCGATCGTCCAGTACGCGCAGGCGGTCTGCGCCAATCGGCCCCCGGACCTCGTCGTCACCATCGGCCCCCTCGCGGGCGCGTTTCGACAGAGGTCCCGGAACGACCTCTTTCCCGGCGTGCCGACACTCTACGGGGCGATGGAAGAGCGTTGGGCCAGGGCGATCGCGCTCTCTGCGAAGGACACCATGGTCAGCGGTCGCATCGACCTGAAGGAGGTCATGGAGAACATTCTCCGTGTCTTGCCGGAGACGAAGGAGGTCTTCGTCGTCATTGGCGACAGCCCGATCGAGCGGCGCTGGTTGCCGGAGACGAGGCGCGACTTCGCTTCGTTCCAGTCGCGAGTCCGCGTGACCTACCTCGCGGGAATCTCCTTCGACGAGATCCTCCGGAGGTCGGCCGCCCTGCCGCCGCGCTCGGCCATCTTCTTTGGCCTGATGCTGAGGGACGTCGCAGGCGTTCCCTACGAGCACGAGAGCGCACTGGAACGTCTCCACGCCACGGCGAGTGCCCCGGTCTTCGGGTGGTCGACCGTGACGTTCGGCCGGGGGATCGTTGGGGGGCCGCTTATGAACGCCCAAACGACCGGCCGGGAAATGGCCCGGTTCGGCGAACGGATTCTCCGGGGCGAATCGCCCGGGTCGATCCCCGCGATGATGATTCCGTTCGGGAGCCCGGTCTACGACGCGCGGGAGCTGGCCCGCTGGCGGATCGACGAGAGGCGGCTTCCCCCGGGAAGCGAGGTGCGATTCCGGCAGGCGTCGTTCATCGAGCAGTACAGCGGGCGCATCCTCGTGGTCGCGGCCGTGCTCCTCCTGCAGGCGCTGGCCATCGCGACGCTCCTCGTGTCGCGGAGGCGTCGCCAGCGCGCCGAGCAGGAGGCGGCGCGGCTCCGGAGTGAGCTGGCCCACGTCGGACGCGTCACCGTCCTCGGCCAGCTCTCCTCCTCGCTCGCGCACGAGCTCTCCCAGCCCCTCGG
>CALBDV010000371.1 GCA_937927565.1 uncultured Holophagales bacterium | reverse complement strand
CCTGGCGTCGTCCTTCGCACAGGTGCAGGTCTGGTGGCTCGACGGCGGGAACGTCGTGGTCCTCGCCGCCGACGAACCGATCCGCGTGTCTCGCGAGCGGATGGACGGCCTGCTCGACGGGCCCTTCCGCGAGGATCGAATCCGGTACGCGCGGGTCGGAACGTCACCGGAGTTCTACGCCCGGTTCCTCCTCGATTCGGCGGCGACGCGCGCGTTCGTCGGTGAGGGGCCGATTCACACGGACGACCGGCCGCTGCTCGAATT
This sequence comes from uncultured Holophagales bacterium, assembly GCA_937927565.1. Classification (GTDB taxonomy): domain Bacteria; phylum Acidobacteriota; class Thermoanaerobaculia; order UBA5066; family UBA5066; genus UBA5066. Next base: position 1,916 of record CALBDV010000371.1, on the reverse strand, counting down.
CGAGGCCCCGCGGGCCGTCTTCCGTTCGAGCGGAAACGAAGGGGTCCGACTCCTCTCGGCAAAGCTCTCATCAGGGTCTCTCATCCCTCCGCTGGACGGTCCGCCTCCCCCGGAGGAGGCGCTGTGGGCGGGACTCTCGGAGATGCTCCGTTCGGTGGGCCGAGCGGGCGATGCGGAGGCCGCAGCCCGGAGGGCGGTGTCACTCGGGGATGGAGTCCTCGGGCGAGTCCGACTCGCGGCGCTTCGGCTCGAGGCTCGGGACGAGACCGAAGCACGGCGGCTCCTCGCGGACGTGCCAGCGGACGGGGGCGGTCTTCATCCCGATCTCGTCCTCGACCTGAGATCGCTCCAGGCGGTGCTCCTGATTGCCGAGGGAAAGGTGGGGGAAGCGGAAGCGGTCTTCGACGAGGCCGGAATCCTCGAGGGTCCCTACGGCGTCCAGCTGGTCGATCTCTTTCGGGCCCTCCGCCGCGACGCCGACGCGATCCGGCTCGCCCAGAGGCTGCTGCGGGTCGCCCGGCTCGGCGGGTCCGTCGGGTCCCCGGAGGTGAAGGAGCTCCTCGTTTCTCTCGTGAAGCTGAACGGCGAGCGCCCGGACAGGCGCCTGATGGATCTCGTCCGGACGCTGCCGCCCCGGGAGGCGGGATTCCCCGAGATCCCCCGGCTCGTCGCGCTGGCCCGGATGTCGGAGCGGTTGGGCCGGCCCGCGGAAGCTCTCGCGGCAGCACGGGAGGCCCGAGAGAAGGGGCTCGTCGATGTCGCCGTGCAGCTCGTGGAATGGCGGGCCCTTTCCGCTCTCGGAGCAACGGACGAAGCCGACCGGTTGGCTGCGAGGCTGGAGCGGCTCTCGCCGGCGGTGTTCCGTCGGCCCTCCGACCTGAGGATCGACCCGCCCGCGGCTTCGTCGACCGGCCGCCGGTGATGGCCGGACGGCTCGCCGTCTGGTGGCCCGTCGAGCCTTCAGTCATCGAGTGTGCCGCCCGGTGGAGCCGTTCTGGCCCGCGCGCGTGCAGGACGGTCCAGGTCCGCGTATCCTTCCCGCATGGCCTCTTTTCCCTCGAAGGCTGCCGGCGTCAGGGAGCCTTCTCCGCGTGGCGCAGCCGGACCGCATCTCCTCGACAACCTGGGCGAGATCTACCTTCTCGACAGCGCGGTCCTGACGATCGGCACGGCGCGCGAGAACGACGTCATCGCCCGACTCCCGGGGGTCTCGCGGCACCACGCGCGGATCGTGCGCGAAGGGGGAGGGACCTTCTGGGTCGAGGACGTCGGAAGCCGCTACGGCTCGACGCTGAACGGCGCGGTCGTGACGAAGGCGCGCCTCTCCCACGGCGACGAGATCGCCATGGGAGGCTGGCGGGCGACCGTCAACCTCGATTGACGTCGCCGGCGATTCCGCCGGTCCTCGTCTAACATCGGCTGACCGAAACCGAGGATAGCCGAGCCGCCGACATGCCTCACTCCGAAGGGACCCGCCTGGGGAATTGCCGCCTCGTCCGGAAGCTGGGCGAAGGGGGGATGGCCGAGGTCTGGGAGGCGGTCGACGTCACTCTCGAACGGCGGGTCGCGATCAAGGTCGTCAAGGAGACGATCTCGAGCCTTCCCGAGTTCGACGCGCGATTCCGTCGCGAGGCGAAGACGGCGGCGCAGCTGGAGCACCCGAACATCCTCCAGATCTACGGTTTCGGCGTCGAGAACGGCGTCGCCTACATCGAGATGCCCTGCCTCGCGGGAGGCACTCTCGCTTCTCGCCTCGAGTCCGGGCCGCCGCCTTCGCCCGAGACGATCTGCGAGTGGGTCGACGCCCTCGCCTCGGCCCTGGACGCGGCCCACGCCCGGGGAATCATCCACCGCGACATCAAGGCGGTGAACGTCCTCTTCGACCAGAGCGGCCGGATCGTCCTCGCGGACTTCGG
>CALBDV010000370.1 GCA_937927565.1 uncultured Holophagales bacterium | reverse complement strand
CCGAGCCCCCACTGCTTCAACCGGTAGTAGAGAGTCCGGACGGAAATCCCGAGGAGCCGGGCGGCCTCGTCTCTCCGGCCCCCCGTCCGGCGAAGCGCTGCCAGGAGCGCCTCCCGTTCGCGGTGCGACCGGTCGAGCGAAGGCGAGGACACGGCCGGACCGGCGTGGGTGAGAGCGAGGTCCGCGGCCCGAATGGGCGCCCCCCCACGGACGACGACCGCCCGCTCGAGGACGTTCCTCAGCTCGCGGACGTTGCCCGGCCACGGGTGGGCCACGAGGGCTTCGAGCGCCTCGTCGGTCAGCTCCGGGACCGGGACCCGGTGCCGCGCCGAGAGCCGATCGACGAAGTGGCGGGCGAGGAGCGGAACGTCCAGCGGCCGTTCCCGCAGGGGCGACAGGTTCACGACGACGACGGCGAGTCGGAAGTAGAGGTCCTGCCGGAAAGCTCCCGCCTCGGAATCGACGGCGAGGTCCCTGTTCGTCGCGGCGACGAGCCGGACGTCGACCGGAAGATCTCGCGCTCCACCGAGCCGCCGGACGGCTCGCTCCTCCAGGACGCGCAGGAGCTTGCCCTGGAGCGCGGCCGGAAGCTCTCCCACCTCGTCCAGGAAGATCGTTCCCCCGTTCGCCTCCTCGAAACGCCCCACGCGGGCCTGCTCGGCGCCGGTGAACGCTCCCTTGTCCGCGCCGAAGAGCTCGCTCTCCGCGAGAGTCTCGGGCAGCGCCGCCGCGTTCACGGCGACGAACGGCCCCTTCGCCCGAGGCGAGCGCGCGTGCAACCGCCGGGCGATCAGCTCCTTGCCCGTCCCGGATTCGCCCATGACGAGAACCGTGATGTCGCGGGCCGCGACGCGGTCGACGAGGTCGAGGAGCTCCTTCGTCGAAGGGTCCTGCGTGACGAAGTCGTCGCCCTCCTCTTCCCGCGGCAGCAGGCTCGCGACGAGGTCGAGGAGCGCACCCGGGGACGGCAGCGGCTTCGTGATGTAGTCGGCCGCGCCGAGCCGAACCGCGTCGACCGCCTCCGGGATCGAGCCGTGCGCCGTCAGGATGACGACAGGAGGCGGCGACGGCCGCGCCCGGACGCGCCTCACCAGCTCGAGACCGTCGACCTTCGGCATCTGCCGATCGGTCAGGACGAGGTCGAAGGCTCCCCGGTCGAGGAAGGCGAGCGCTTCTGCCCCGTCGCGCGCCTCCGTCACGGCGTGGCCCGCTTCTTCGAGGATGTCCCTGAGGAGGGCACGGAAACCCGCTTCGTCGTCGACGACCAGGATGTGCGCCACTTCAACCCTCCGACACGGGAAGCGTGAGAGACGCGACACAGCCGCCGCCAGGCCGGGGGGCGAGCGTCGCAGATCCACCGTTGGCCTCGGCGAGAGCCTTCACGATGGCGAGACCGAGACCGGTCCCGTCGGGGCGCGAAGTGACATAGGGCTCGAACGCACTCGCCGGATCGAGGCCGAGACCCGGTCCCCGATCGGCCACTTCGAGAACGGCACGCGTGCCCAGGACGCGTACGGCGACCTCGATCGTCCCCTCGGAGTCGAACGCCCGGGCATTCGCGAGGAGCTCCTCGAGGATCGTCTCGACGTGCTCTCTGTCGGCCCGAACGGCGACGGTGCCTTCGGCGCGGACGCCGGCTCTGCCGCTGCGGGAGGCCACCTCGCCGGCGAGGGCCGCCAGGTCGAACGAGGTCGGCTGCGGAGCGGGGGGACGCGCGAAGTCGAGGAGCCGCGAGAGGATCGTCTCCATCCGCCCGCTCGCCGCCACGATCCTCTCGACGCGTTCGCGCTCTCCCTCCGGAACCCGGCCCTCCAGGAGTTGGGCTGTCCCCTTCACGACGGCGAGCGGGTTTCGGAGCCTGTGGGCGAGACCTGCCCCCGCCCGGGCGACCGTCGCGAGCCGCTGGCTTTCGGCCTCGGCCGCCTCGCGCCGCTGTCGCTCCGCCAGGCCGCGGGCCGCGACGAGGGCGAGACCGACGAGGGCGAGCGCGGCACCAGCCCCGCCCACGAGGACGAGGCGGGAGAGCGCCGACTCGGTCCCGACGGCCGGCGTCGCGCGCAACCGCAGCCGGATGGACGGGATTCCCCGACCTCCCGAGCCTCGCCCACCCATGAAGCCCCCACCCCGCCCCTGTTCGGAACCCATGCCGGGCCCGGCATCCGCCCCGGTACCGAGCACGGCCGGCCTCCAGTCGCGCCCGAGTGCTGCCGGGAACTCGAAGCTGTCCGTCGTATCCGCTCCTGCGCTTGCAAGAACCCCCGTGGGGCCGACGACCGCCACTCCCTCGACGGAGTCGGCCTGCTCTTCGAGGAACTGGTGCAGAACGCTCTCGGCGGCATCCGGCGTCGTTCCTCTGAGCAGCGATTCGAGGACGTGCGCCGCCCGCAGGAGGATTCCGTCGCGCACCGCCGCGTCACGCTCGCGGAGGGAGCGAGATGCGAGAGCCGCCGTGCCGAGGAGAGCGGCGCCGAAGAGCGCCGCGAGGGCGACGATCCCCCAGGCCGGGAGCTTCCAGGCTTTCATCCCCCGATCGTAAGCGGCTGCTGAATCCCGAGCCACCCTGCGGTTGGCAGGTCGGCGCCTCACCCTCTCGGCTCTGCGCCTCAGTGCTTGCGGACCATCCGGAGGATCTTCGCGTTTATGACGACGAAGCGGAGCAGCTGCCAGACGAGGTTGGTCCTCATCCGCTGCGTGAAGGGCGTGGGAACGGGCGGGTAGTACGACTGCTCGAACTGCTTACGGACCGTCATGGCGCTCCTCCTTCTGCCCCCGAATCACTCCGGGATGGCGAACCAGAGGGGGTTCGCCTTCGCCTTGTAGATGAAGCCGAAGTGGAGCAGGTGCTTGATCCAGTGCCCCGCCAGACCGATCTCGCCGAACGTGTACTTCAGCTCGCGCCCCGTGTCGGGGTACTTCTCGAAGTCGGGAACGATCGGGTAGAGGGTCATCGAGACCGCAGTCCCTTTCAGGACGCCCGTACCAGCCGAAGCGATGCAGGCCGCCCCCATCCGGGCGAGCGATGCTTTCCGGGTCGGGGCCTTCTCACGGCCGGTCATCAGGTCGACGACGTTCAGCGCGACCTCCCGCGCCATGACGCCGGACGGCATCCCGGTCCGCGGCGGCGTCGGGGAGATCGGCGTCCCCTTCACGCTGACCATGGGCTTTGAGATCGGGTGCGGTGGCGCAAAGGCGATCCCGACCGCAAAGACGTTCGGGTGCCCAGGTGACTGGTAGATCTCCGGCCAGTCGGACGGTTTCCACTCCGCGTAGGCCTTCTTCGAATAGTCCGCATCGACGTACATGAAACCGTTCGGCGCGAACATCGACGCGGTCACGTCGGCGCCGGCGCGGTCGTAGGCCTTCAGCCCGACGCCGGCGAACGGCGGGATCAGCATCATGAAGTCGGCCCCAAGGGAGCTCTCCTCGCCGTCGAGGTTCTCGATGAAGACCTCGCCCGGCGCGACCTCCTTCACGTGGGCCTGGGTGATCCATTCGATGCCGCGCTCCGTGTACAGCGATTCCGTGAAGACCCGGCTGTGCGTGACGTAGCCGCCGCGCCGGAGGAACATCCCGCCCATCCCGAAGTCGCCGAGCTCGTGCTCGTTCGAGAGCCACACGATCCGCGCCTTGTCGCGGACTCCCCGGCGCCTCAGCTCGAACTCGACGTTGAAGATGTACTCGAATGCCGCGCCCTGGCAGGTGCAGCTCCCGTGGCCTGTCCCGACGAGAAGGGTCTTCTTCTCCCCCTTCTTCATCCGCTCGACCAGCTCGTCGAGCGCCTTCGCCGCCTGGGCCGCATGGTCATGCGTGCAGACGGAGAGGCTGTTGGCTGCCGGGCCGAGGCCCTTCGTCGCTTCGAAGTTCAGCTTCGGCCCCGTGGCGTTGATCAGGTAGTCGTAAGGGACCTTCTCGCGCTGGCCTGCCTTCGCGGGCTCGGTGAACTCCACCGTCACGAAGGCCGTCGGTCCGCTCTCGTCCCCCTCGGGATGGATGCTGACCGCCTTCGCCTGGTGGAAGGTGATTCCCGTCTTGTCGTAGACGGGCCGCAGCGGGAACGTGACGTCCTCGGGCTTCATCACTCCTACGCCGACCCAGATGTTCGACGGAATCCAGTTCCACCGGCTGTTCGGCGAGACGACCACGACCTCGTGCCTCGAACCAAGCTTGCGCTTGGCGTGCATGGCTGCCGTCTGTCCTGCGATTCCCGCTCCCAGGATCACCAACCTGCTCATCTCGCTCCCCCTTCTTCGCTGGTTCGCATCGCTCCTGCTTCAACTCGGAGCGCGGGGCCCGGTCCGCTCCTGCGCCGCCCGGCTTGCACAGGAGTGCCAGGTGCCGATTCCCGGAAGCCATTCCGCCGTCGAGGACGTCCGTACGGGCTCCGAGGGCGTTGGCGCACCGCTCACCAGGGTTTCGACCGGGGACGCTCAACACGAAGACCTCGGAGGCGTTCGCAGCGTCCTTCGCGGCACGGGCAACGAGCCTCGCGCCATCTTCCCCGGTCGGGCCTTCTTCATCGGACACGTCCTAGAGACCGCGAGGAGTGTAGAGCGGACTGCTCCCGATAGTTCCGGTGAAGATCGGCCCCCTATATATAACTTTATACCCATATTATGTTAGACTCGCGGAAAGCGGCCCGGCCGCCAGCGCCCGCTCGCGAAAAGAGGACCCGAACCGATGGCCACCAACATGGAGATGACGTTCCCGGGAGGTGTCGCCGTAGAGGCTCACTTCGAGGGGACCACGATACGGACAGACCAGCCGGTACGCCACGGAGGTGGTGGGACCGCGCCCGCGCCCTTCGAACTCTTCCTGGCTTCGATCGGCACCTGCGCCGGGTTCTACGCGCTAAGGTTCTGCCAGGAAAGGCAGATCGCCACCGACGGGATGTCCGTCTCGATGACCTGGGAACGGAACCCAGCCACGAAGCTCATATCCGACATCAGCATCCGGATCTCCCTGCCGCCCGGCTTTCCCGAGAAGTACCGGACCGCCGTCGTCCGCGCTGCCGACCAGTGCACCGTGAAGAAGCACCTGCTGGAAGCGCCGAAAATCGAAGTCGTCGCGGTCTGACTC
>CALBDV010000369.1 GCA_937927565.1 uncultured Holophagales bacterium | reverse complement strand
ATGGATTGCTCCGGATCACCGATGACGACAACTGTGACGCCTCTCTCCGCCAGGGCCCTGACGGCGCGCGTCTGAGCCGGGACCGTGTCCTGGAACTCGTCTATGAAGAGGAACGGGTACCGGGCGCCAAGGCATTCCCCGATCAGCGGGTGCTCATCGAGGAGGCGATTGGCGAAGTAAAGGACGTCATCGTGGTCGATGACGCCATCGTTCCAGTAGTGTTGCTTGTACGCGACGAGCCGCTCGGGAGTCAGTGCCGTCTTGGTTTTCTTCCAGAGCGCGAACGAGAGCCCCTTCGGCATGTCGACGGCGAGATGCCATTCGGAGGGATCACCGGAGATAACCCATCGCGCCAGAGCAAGGGCCTCCATGAGCGCTTCGAACTGCTCCGGGTTTCCAAGGATTGTCCTGAGCCCGACAGATGTGAGCCAGTCCTCCGTGCGCTTCCGACTCACATGGTGCTCGTCGTGGCCCTCGACGCAAGCGAAATTGACAAGGGCTTGGCCGTCGGAACGTCGGACGAGATGGAGGTAGGGCTTGACGACGTTTCGATACAGGAAGCTGTGGATCGTCGCGATATCCGTCCGGTCGGATTCGGCAGCCAGGCGTCGGCGCAGCTCCTCGGCGGCGACGTTCGTGTACGAGATGACTGCGATCCGGGCGTGCGAGTGCAGCTTTCGGGATCGCCTGAGGACATTCCGTGTGTGCTCTACGAGCCAGTGTGTCTTTCCGGCGCCGGGACCAGCTGTCACTCGTGCGTGCCGGTCAGGATCTATGAGCAGCGAGTCCGACGAGATTGAGTGCAAGGAGTCAACAGCTCCTGGAGGGAGACGCGGGCCCGACCGCCGAGAGCCGGCAGGCAAAGCGGATCGCAGCCTCAAGATGTGAGGGAATCGTGAGGCGAGGGGCGGTGCCTTTGAAGAGTTGCTCCTTGATTGATTTCGCCAGGGCGAGTGCGTGTGCGCCCTTAGCCTTCTCGAGGCTGTCGAGGTAGCAGGTTGCGACCACGGCTGCCGCGCGGGCCACGGGGTCAGCGATGTTCTTGGTGGCCTCCCGCGTACGGAGGAGTGCTTGTCCGAGGGCGGCAGCTTCGCACGCCGGGTCCCTGAAGAGCGCACGTAGGGCGTCGGCCTCGGCACAGACGTCGGTCACGAGCATCTCGTTGGTGTGGTTGGCTAGCGCGAGGTCGTACTCGAGCGTCTTGAGGCCGTAGAACATGGCGATGTTTGGACGATCGGTGGCGAGCTTCTCCAGTGCTTTCACTACGTCGGAATGCTCTTTTACCTCGAAGCCGGTGGAGTCGAGGAGGTCGTAGGGATAGCAGCTCTTGAATTGGTCGCGCGAACCACGGAGCCTGCGCGATGGGTCGGCATCGACAAGGCAGGCGACGGGCCGAGTGTGGGCGAACTGCGTCTTGTCCGGGTCCGGTCCTCCTCCAAACAGGGGAAGGAAGTGCTTGAAGGTGACGCCGCCTACCGGAATCAAGGCCACGTGGTACCGCTCGAGGGGTATTCCAGCGAGTTCAGCCAGCACCGGCAAGAGCAGTTGCTCCGCGATGCCCTCGACGAGGATTACTCCCTTGGAGAAGAGCAGGTTCGACTTCGTGGCGTCGAGGAAGCGTTCGACGTAGGCTTTCGAGTTCTTGCCGGCGTCTGTGGTCGGGAAGCACCGGCCAGGGTAGGCAACGCGGGGCATGCTTCCGTCTTCGCGGCTACTGAAGACGACAAGCCGGTCGAGATCGGACGCGCTGGTGACGTGTGTGGAATGCGTTGTTAGGAAGATCTGACGGTTCTTTCCGCCCTCGCTTACCCGTTTCTCGATGTGTTTCAGCAGCCGGTGCTGGAGCGCAGGATGGAGGTGTGCCTCTGGCTCTTCGAGGCACAGCATGGGGAACAGAATTGCGTTGGCGCCATGCCGGGCCGGCTCGGCCTTGTGATCGAGACTGGCGAGGATCAAAGAGATGTAGATCAGGTTGTTGTAGCCGAGACCATTGAGCTCGGCAGGTAGGCTGAGGGTCCCCGATGCCACATGCAAGCGAAGGGCAGAGAGGATGTCTTCCTCGGTGACCTCATCGGCGAGTTGGGGGGTGCCACCCTCCAGAGCGCCTGTGTCGCTCACGAGTCCGAGCAGGGCAGCTAGGTTGATCCGGTCCTTCATGTGGGTGCCGATCTCTGCCGCAAGCCGGCGAAACTCCGTATCGCGATCGGCCTTCTCCTCAGGCGTGGCGCCCGCGTCACGGACCTGTTGGAGAAGAATCCTCAGTAGAGGGTCCGACCCCGAGAACAGTTCACGTTCGGCATCGCGAAGGGCGTCGAGAGCGTGAAGGCCGATCCTCCCGAGGGACTCGCGGTCCGCCGGTTGCTGGCATTCGATCGCGCCGCCGAAGGTGCGACCGACG
>CALBDV010000368.1 GCA_937927565.1 uncultured Holophagales bacterium | reverse complement strand
CGCAGGCCGCGGAAGACACGACTCCCGACGCGCCCCCTGCCCGACGCGAGGTCAGCGAGGTTCGTCTATCGATGCCGGCCGCCCCGGCCGTCGTATTCACTCCGGTGCTTCTCTGCCAACAGAATCATCTCCTTGGTAAAGCCTTCAGATGCAAGTTCTGCCGGTCGCATTTCGCGAGAGGCCTGGACCCCCCACTTCTGGTCCGTGGTGCTCTGGCCAACGACCACGCCCCCATATCCGCCCTCCTGCAGTTCATCTGCAAGCGCACGAGCCTTCGCGCGGTTCAAGCACCAGAAATAGACGTCCACGCTCCTCAGCTGCGACACGTCCACCCCGTCCTCTTTGAGTATCCGCAGCACCGCTTCACTACGACTGCTGTGCTCTTTCACGAGCTCCTCGTCGCGCCCACTCCGTCCAGCCATTCCGCAGCCCTCTAGTGTTTCTCCGGATCGCCAAGGGTAGGTCGGTACAGCTCTCGGTACGGTTCGTGCTTCTTGAGGCGAAGCGCGAGCGACCGGTTTCTACTGCCACCCACCTTGGGCACATTCCCCGTCCGATTCATCACGTCCTGCTCCACGACCCGCAGCGCACGATTCGTTCCGCTTAGCGTCTGCGGCGCACCGCTGATATCCGCAGGGAACACGGTCAGCTTCCTGCTCGGATCCTCAAGGAGGTCCGCCGCAGGATGATCCGGAGTGCTCAAGCGGGCTCGCACGTTCACACCCGAGCCAGTGTATTTCTCGGTAGCTGTCTCTACGTGATAGACGCCCGGGGCAGCAGGAACCGACTCAAGCCCGCGTCTCTTACCGATCTTCCCGAGCCCCGAGCCACCCATTCCGAATACACCCTCGTCGTAAACGACCGGCAGGTACTCGTCAGCAACTTCGCCCAGGCGCGCGGGGAAACCCCTCAGCGCTTGGAAGCCGCTCCTCAGTGCCGACAGGCCCGAACGAACAACCCCTCCGACAACTGCGACATCGCCGAGAGTGCCGGCGAAGAGCAGCATCCCTTC
>CALBDV010000367.1 GCA_937927565.1 uncultured Holophagales bacterium | reverse complement strand
GGGATGGCCTCCGGAACCGTCCACCTCATCGTCGACGTGAACGGGTACTTCGACTAAACCGGCACCCTCTTACGGGGTGGGTTCAGGGGATCAGTCCATCTGCCTCCGCAGGAACGTCGGGATGTCGAAGATGTCGTCCTTCGGGCTCCTCACGTTGACGAGGTTCACGCCGTAGCCGGAGTCCTCGGGGACCATCTCCTCCGTCAGCTGGGGGCGGACCCGCTCGGTCGCCTGGGCGGCGACGCGGCGCGCGGCGACGGGGGCGTCGAAGCCCGTCGCGATGACGCTCACCTTCACCTGGTCCTTCATCGCGGCGTCCTGGACGAGGCCGAAGATGATGTTGGCGTCGTCGTCGGCCGCCGCCTGGACGATCTGGCACGCCTCGTTGAACTCGGCCAGCGTCAGGTCCTCGCCGCCCGAGACGTTGATCAGGATCGCGCGGGCGCCCTGGATCGACTGCTCTTCCAGGAGCGGGTTCGAGATCGCCTTCTGGGCCGCTTCCACCGCGCGGTGCTCGCCCGTCGCCGTGCCGGTCCCCATCAGGGCCATCCCCATGTTCTCCATGACGGTCTTCACGTCGGCGAAGTCGACGTTGACGTAGCCGGGAACGGTGATCAGGTCGCTGATCCCCTGCACCGCCTGGCGCAGGACGTCGTCGGCGATCTTGAACGCCTCCCACGCCGTGATGTTGCGGTCGACGAAGGCGTAGAGCCGCTCGTTCGGGATCGTGATGAGCGTGTCGACGTACTCGCGCAGCTCGGCGATGCCCTCCTCGGCGAAGCGGAGCTTCCTGCGCCCCTCGAAGGCGAACGGCTTGGAGACGATGGCCACGACGAGCGCCCCCGCCTCGGAGGCGATCTTCGCGACGACGGGCGCGGCGCCGGTCCCCGTGCCGCCGCCCATGCCGGCGGTGACGAAGACCATGTCGGAGCCGGCGAGCGCCTCGGCGATCCGCTCGGCGTCCTCGAGGGCGGCGGTGCGGCCGATCTCGGGGTTCGAGCCGGCCCCCATTCCCTTCGAGGTCGAGAGGCCGAGCTGGATCTTCTGCGCGGCCCGGTTGACCTTCAGGACCTGCAGGTCCGTATTCGCCGCGATGAACTCCACGCCGCGAATGCCCGACTGGATCATCCGGTTCACGGCGTTCCCGCCGCCACCGCCGACACCGACGACCTTGATCCGCGCCGGGGAAACGACGTCCTCACCGATCGTGATCATCGGAACCGCGCTCGCCTCGTCCTCGAACAGAATCATCTCTTCCTCCAGGTCCCTTCAGTTGCCCGACGCCGGGGGGAACATGCGCCCCAGCGAGTTCTTCAGCTTCGTGAGAAGGCCGCCCGAGTCCTTCAGCCGCGTCTTCGGTACGGCCGCGCGGCCCCGGCCGACGAGGAGCAGGCCCGCCGCGCAGGCCCACTCCGGCCCGTTGACGATGTCGGTGAGCCCCGAGAGTCCGCGGGGGGAGCCGATCCGCACCGGGACGCCGAGGACCTGCTCGGCCTCGTCGGCCATCCCGTCGAGCAGGGCCCCCCCACCGGTCAGGACGAGGCCGGCACGCAGCTCCCGCGCCGGGATGTCCGCCGTCGCCTCGCGCCAGAGGACCTCGAACAGCTCCCGCGCGCGCGCCTCGAGGATCTCGGCCATGTAGGCGCGGCTCACCGGGTGGACCCCCTGCCCTCCCGTGCGCGGAACGTCGATCGTCTCGTCGGCGGCGACGAGCCCCGAGATCGCCGCTCCGAACTTCCTCTTGAGCCGTTCGGCATCGGGAACGGGGGTCTTCAGGAGGACGGCGAGATCGCTCGTGAAGAGGTCGCCGCCGATCGGGACGACGGCGGTGTGGGCGAGCGCCCCCTGCCGCCAGACGGCGATCTCCGTCGTCCCTCCGCCGATGTCGGCGAGGACGACGCCGTGGTCCTTCTCGTCGGGCGTGAGGATCGCCTCGCTCGCCGCGAGCGGCTCGAGGATCATCTCGGTCACCGCGACGCCCGCGCCGTTGACGCACTTCAGGAGGTTCTGCGTCGTGGCGACCGGGACGGTGACGACGTGGACGTCGGCCTCGAGGCGGCTGCCGACCATCCCGAGCGGGTCGGCGACGCCGTCCTGCCCGTCGACGACGAACTGCCGCTGCAGGACGGTGAGGATCTCGTAGTCGGAGGGGATCGGGCAGGAGCGCGCGGCGTCGAGCGCGCGGCCGATGTCCTCGCGCGAGATCTCGCGGCTCCGCGCCGCGACGGCGACGACCTGCCGGCTGTTGAACGACCTCACGACGGGACCCGAGACGCCGACGACGGCCCGTTCGATCTGGACCCCCGCCATGATCTCGGCCTCCTCGGTGGCGCGCTTGATCGCCTCCACGGTGGCGGGGACGTCGATGATCGCCCCCTTGCGGGTCCCCTTGTGGGTGGCGACTCCCTTGCCGACGACGTCGATGCGCCCCTCGCTTCCGGTCTCGGCGATGAGCGCGCAGACCTTCGAGGAGCCGATGTCGAGGCTGACGAGATACGGGGTGGTCTTCGGCACGGGTCCTTCCTCAGGTCTCGGCCCGGGGGCCTTCGGTCCCCGGAGCCTTCAGGACGATGCGGTTCTCGAATCGCAGGTCGACCTCCCGCGGGAGGAGGCCGAGACGGGTCAGCTCGGGCGCGAGGGCGAGGAACGCACGCCAGCGCGCGAACGTCCGTCCGGGCCCGAGGGCGTCGTCGCCGAGGCGGAGCCTCAGGCGGGACGGGACGTCGACGACGGCGAAGCCCACGGAGAGGACCTCCACCTCGGAGATGCGCGCGAGCAGCTCGGGATCCTCCGCGCCCAGGCGCGCGAGGAGCCGGGCGCCGCGGACCACCCCCTCCTCGGGCGAAGGGGTGCCCGACGGGTCGAGGACGACGAAGCGGGGCGCACCGGGGCCGCCGCCGTACGCCGCGAGCCAGAGGCCGTCCTGGTCGACGGTCCAGAGCTCGTCCCCCCGTCGCGCGAGCGCTACCGGCGCCCGGGCCTCGACCTGCACGGAGATGGTGTCGGGCACGGCGCGGCGGGCGGAGACGCGCGCGACCCACGGGCGCGACGAGAGGCTCTCGATCGCTCCGTCCAGGTCGACGGAAAGGAGCGGGCGTCCGATCCAGGGATCCGAGAGAGCCTCGACCTCGTTGCGGTGCGGCTCGGGGACGCCGGTCAGGACGACGCGCCGGACGAGGAAGCGCGGGTGCCGGTGGACGGCCGCCCAGGCCGCCGCGGCGCTGCCGCCGAGCAGGACGGCGAACAGGGCGCCGAGGACGACCCGTCGCGTCGTCTCGCGGCGACGCGACGGTCGCGGATTCCGGATCGTTCCGGGCCGGTAGAAGGTCCCCGTCACGCCGGCCCCCCCGATCCCAGGAGCTCTTCGCCGAGCCGGTTGACGTCTCCCGCGCCCATCGTCACGAGGAGGTCGCCCTCCTTCAGGTCCTCCCTCAGGCGCGGGACGACCTCGGAGCGCACGTCGAGGTCGACGACGTTCCTGTGGCCGCGCGTGCGCGCCGCGTCGGAGACGAGACGGGACGTGATGCCGGGAATGGGCGCCTCGCGCGACGGGTAGACGGGGAGGACGTAGACGGCGTCGGCCGCCAGGAGCGCCGCGCCGAAGCCGGCCGCCTGGTCCCGCGTCCGCGTGAAGAGGTGCGGCTGGAAGAGGACGACGAGGCGCCGCTCCGGGTACGCCTGGCGCGCGGCGCCGAGCGTCGCCGCCACCTCCGTCGGGTGGTGGGCGTAGTCGTCGACGACCAGGACGCCGTCCCGCTCCCCTTTCCGTTCGAAGCGGCGGGCCACGCCCGCGAACGTCGAGAGCGCCTTCACGCACGCCTCGAACGGGACGTCGAGCTCGCGGGCGATCGCGATCGCCGCGAGCGCGTTCTTCACGTTGTGGAGCCCGGGGAGAGAGACCTCGACGGGACCGATCGCCTCGCCGTCCGCGACGACCGTGAAGCGCGAGCCGCTCCGCTCGAGCGCGAGATCGCGGGCCGTCACGTCGGCCTGGGGCGTCAGGCCGAACGTCGCGACGCGCACGCGGGACGCCAGCAGCGGCCGGATCTCCTGGACGTTCGGGTCGTCGAGGCCGAGGAGCGCCGCGCCGAAGAACGGGACGGTCGAGGCGAACTGGGTGAAGGAGGCCTTCAGGTCGTCCAGGTCGCGGTAGGTGTCGAGGTGCTCGAGGTCGATGTTGTTGACGACCGCCACGATCGGCCGGAGCCTGAGGAACGAGCGGTCGAACTCGTCGGCCTCGGCGACGAGGTACTCCCCCTTGCCGAGGCAGGCGTTCGTCCCCATCGCGCGGACCCGTCCGCCGACGACGATCGTCGGGTCGAGGCCGGCGGCCTGGAGGATCGACCCCGTCATCGAGGTCGTCGTCGTCTTGCCGTGCGAGCCGGCGATGGCGATGCCGGTCTTCACCCGCATCACCTCGGCGAGCATCTCGGCCCGCTTGATGACGGGGACGCCCGCGATCCGCGCCGCGACGAGCTCGGGGTTGTCCTCGGCGACGGCGGAGGAGTAGACGACGACGTCGGCCCCGGCCACGTGCTCGGCGCGGTGCCCCGCCGCGAAGACCGGGATGCCGAGGGCCCGGAGCCGGAGGGTCTCCTCCCCCTCGCGCAGGTCCGACCCGGTGACGGTCAGGCCGACGCTCGAGAGGATCTCGGCGAGGCCGGACATCCCGACCCCCCCGATCCCGACGAAGTGGACGCGGCGGACGCGAAGGAAGTTCATGGGGCGTGCTGCGAGACGTTGAGGAGGATCCCGACCGCGATCAGGTCGGCCAGCAGGGCCGAGCCCCCGTAGGAGAGGAAGGGCAGCGGGATCCCCTTGGTGGGAACGAGGGCGAGGACGACGGAGATGTTGACGAGGGCCTGGACGACGATCATCACCGCGAGGCCGACGCCGAGGAGCCGGCCGAACGTGTCCGGGGCGTTCACCGCGGCGCGCATGCCGCGGGCGAAGAGCAGCCCGAAGAGGCCGAGGACGATGGCGCAGCCGACGAGACCGAGCTCCTCGCCGACGATCGCGTAGATGAAGTCGGTGTAGGGGTAGGGGAGGAAGAAGAGCTTCTGCTTGCCGTCGCCGAGGCCGAGGCCCGTGACGCCGCCGGTACCGACCGCAATGAGCGACTGGAGCGCCTGGTAGCCGGTGCCGAGCGGGTCCGACTCGGGGTGGAGGAAGGCGAGGATGCGGGCCCTGCGGTAGGGCGCCGACCAGGCGTAGGCGACGAGGGCGGGGAGCGCGAGGAGCGCCCCGGCCGCGAACCAGCGAAGGCGGAGCCCTGCATAGAAGAGCATCACGCCGGCGATCGCGAAGAAGGAGAGCGCGGTCCCGAAGTCGGGCTGGAGGAGGACGAGGCCGCCGAGCAGCGCCAGGAGGCCCGCCGCCGGGAGGAGCGTGTGCCGGACGTCGTCCAGCTCTCCCTCGCGCCGCGACAGGAGGGCCGCGAGGCCGATGACGAGGCCGATCTTGGCGAACTCGGAGGGCTGGACGGACAGCAGTCCGACGTTGATCCATCGGCGCGTGCCGTTGATCGGCGGACGGAAGAGGACGACGACGAGGGACAGCGTGAGTAGGCAGAGACCCGCCGAGACGAGGCGCGGGTCGTTGAGCTTGCGGTAGTCGAGCTTCATCGCGCCGATCGTCAGGAGCCCGCCGAGGAGGACGGCGATCCCCTGCTTGATGACGAAGTGGAGGGGCTGCGACGGGCCGCCCGCCGAGGGGAGGTAGATCTGCATCGCCGAGGCGCTGTAGACCATCAGGAGCCCCAGCCCGACGAGGGCGACGACCGGGGCGAAGAGGAGACGGTCGATGGCGAGCTTGCGCGCCACGTCAGCCTCCCGCCTCGGGAAGGGCGAGGACGAGACCTTCGAAGACCTCGCCCCGGTGCTCGTAGTTGCGGAACTGGTCGTAGGAGGCGCAGGCGGGCGAGAGGAGGACGACGTCTCCCGGACGTCCCTCGGCGGCGCCCACCTCCACCGCGCGCGCGATCGTCCCGGCTTCCTCGCACGGTGCCCCGCCTTCGAGCGCACGCATCACCGCGGGGCCCGCGGCGCCGACGGCGAGGACCTTGCGCGCCTTCTTCGAGACGAGCGGGAGGAGGCGGCGGAAGTCGTCGCCCTTGTCCTTTCCGCCGAGGATCAGGAAGACGCTCCCGTCGGGAAAGCCCTCGAGGCTCTTCAGCGTCGCGTCGACGTTCGTCCCCTTCGAGTCGTTGTAGAAGGAGACGCCACCGCGCGTCCTCACGAGGGCCGTCCGGTGAGGAAGCCCCTTGAAGGTGCGGAAGGTCCGGACGGCGGTCTCGGGGGTGACGCCGAGGGGAATCGTCGCGGCGAGGGCGGCGAGGGCGTTCTCGGCGTTGTGCGAACCGGGGAGCTGCAGGTCCTCGCGCCGGGCGTAGACGCGCGGTCCCTTGCCGGTAGCGTCGGCGAGGAAGACGCCGTCCTTCAGCCACGCGCCCATCGGGAGGTCGCGGGTCCGGCTGAAGGCGAGCCTTCTCGCCCGCGTCCGGATCCGGGCCACGAGCGGGTCGTCGGCGTTGAGGACCGCGACCTGCGCCTCGCCCTGGTTCTCGAAGATCCGGGCCTTGGCGGCGCCGTAGTCGTCGACGGAACGGTAGCGGTCGAGGTGGTCGGGGGTCAGGTTCAGGTGGACCGCCACGTCGGGCGCGAACCGGCGGAGCCCCTCGAGCTGGAAGGACGAGAGCTCGACGACCCAGACCCGGCTCGGGGGCGGCAGCTCCCCGACGAGCGAGTCGCCGTCCGCGGCGTAGTGGATCCACGGCGTGCCGAGGTTTCCGCAGGCGACGGCTTCGCGGCCGGCGTCGCGCAGGAGAGCCGCGGCCAGGGCCGTCGTCGTCGACTTCCCGTTCGTCCCGGTGATGCCGACGACGAGGCCGGGGACGAGGCGGGAGGCGAGCTCGACCTCCGCGATCACCGGAATGCCGGAGGCCCTCGCGACGTCGAGCACCGGGAGCGACATCGGGACGCCGGGCGAGACGACGCAGAGGTCGACGCCCGAAAGGAGCGACGTCGGGTGCCCCCCGAGGACGAGCTCGAGGCGTTGGTCCGCGGGGAACGCGCCGAGCTTCTCCGCCGGGGCCGCGTCGGTGGCCACGACCGAGACGTCGCGCGAGAGGAGCGCCCGGATCGTCGCGAGGCCCGACTTCGCGAGGCCGAAGACGGCCGCACGGGAGACCTCGGGGAGGTCCGGACCGAGGGAGAGGCTCACTTCTTCGTTTCCCCCCGCGCCCTCTCCAGCTCCGCGAGCGCCTCGCGGGCCACGAGCCGGTCGTCGAACGGCTCGTTCCGCCCGGCCGTGACCTGGTACGTCTCGTGCCCCTTCCCGGCCACGACGACGACGTCGCCCGGCGCCGCCGACCCGAGCGCCCGGACGATCGCCTCGCGCCGGTCGAGGACGACGAGCGCCTCGCGCCCGGCGGACCGGGCGCCCGCGGCGACGTCTTCAGCGATGGCGGAGGGCTCCTCCGAGCGGGGGTTGTCGGACGTGACGATGACGCGGTCGGCCAGCTCCGCGGCGATCCGCCCCATCTGGGGGCGCTTGCCCCGGTCGCGGTCTCCTCCGCAGCCGAAGACGACGTGGAGCGCTCCCCCGCGCGAGGTGGCGAGCGAGCGTGTCGACTTCAGGACTCCCTCGAGGGCGGCCGGCTTGTGGGCATAGTCGACGAGGACGAGGAGCCCCAGCTCGTTCGGCACCCTTTCGAGGCGGCCCGGCACGATGGAGACCGCCCCGAGGCGGGCACCGATCTCGCCGGGAGGGAGGCCGAGCGCGAGCGCCGCCGACGCGGCGGCGAGGAGGTTCTCGGCGTTCGGGGCGCCGACGAGAGGCGAGGCGATCTCCACGACGTCCCCCGTCTCGCGGCGGACGACCCGGAGGGAGATCCCTTCCGCCGAGGGACGCACCTCGCCGGTGACGTCCGCTCCGGCGCCGGCCGAGAGCGAGAACGAGAGCGTCCGTTCTTTCGGAAGGCGCTCGAGGAGTCTCCGGCCCCACGCGTCGTCGGCGTTCACGACCGCCCGCCCGCCCGGCTTGAGGAGCGAGAAGAGCTTCGCCTTCTCCTCGAAGTAGGCCTCCATCGTCCCGTGGTCGTCGAGGTGGTCCCGCGTCAGGTTCAGGAAGACCGCCACGTCGAAGGCGCAACCGGCCAGCCGCTCGAGCCAGAGGGCGTGCGAGGAGCACTCGAGGGTCGCCGCGGTGCCGCCCCATTCGACGAGCGCGCCGAGCATCGGCTGGAGCTCCGTCGCCTCGGGTGTCGTCCGCGACGCGTCGAGCGTCCCGGCCGAACCTTCTCCCCAGCGGTAGACCAGGGTCCCGAAGAGGCCGCGCTTCGGATGGGCGCCACCCAGGACCTCGTCGACGAGAAGCGTCGTGGTCGTCTTGCCGCTCGTACCGGTGACCCCCGCCATCACGAGCCGGCCGCTGGGGTCCCCGGCGAGGCGCGCAGCGAAGAGCCCCGCGGCCAGCCGGGGGTTCTCGACCTCGAGATACGGCACCTCGACCCCGTCCGGCGCGGGTGCGGGGCCGAGAGCCGCCGGAGCGCCCGACAGGACGGCCTCGGCGACGAACGCCCGTCCGTCGAGCTTCTTTCCCGGGAAGGCGGCGAAGAGAATGCCGGCACCGGCGCGGCGCGAGTCGTGCGTGACGCCCCGGACCTCCGGATCACCCGGCGGCCCCGCCTGCCGGTGAGGGAAGCCCGCGGCGAGAGAAGAGAGCTTCACGGCTCGAGCGTCTCCGCCGGGAAGGCGAGCGGGAGAGAGCGGAGCGAAGCGTCGGTCACCGGAGGCTCGAACGAGAGGGTGAGGCGGACGACGCTGCCGCGCAGGAGCGCTGTTCCCGGGGCCGGTTCCTGGCCGACGACGAAGCCGTGACCCGCGAGCTTCACGGTGAAGCCGCGCTGCGCCAGCTCCTGAACGGCCTCGCGGGCAGGGCGGCCGGAAAGGTCGGGGACGAGTCGCTCGCCCGCGGCGAGAAGGTCGAGGTTCTCGGGCTCCACCGGCTCCCGGAGCGCCGCCGGAACGAGCCCGGACGACAGCCGGCCCGAAGCGGGAGCGGCCCCCCGCGAGAGGTCGGCCGTCAGGATCGACGGCAGGACTCGGTCTTCCTCGGGGAGGCCCGGCTCGCCGAGGACTCGCATCGCCTCGGCCGCAATCACCGCGAAGACCGGCGCCGCGACGTCGCCCCCGTAGGTCCGCCCGCGCGGCTCGTCGACGAGGACACCGATGACGACGCGCGGCCGGTCGGCCGGGAGGAAGCCGTAGAACGACGCGACGTAGCGGTCGTTCGAGTACCCGGCCCCCGGGATCGCCTTCTGCGCGGTCCCCGTCTTCCCCGCGACGGTGAACCCTCCCACCGCCGCCTTGCGGCCGGTTCCCGCCTCGACGACCTTGACGAGGAGACGGCGCATCGCGGCGGCGGTGACCTCGGAGATCACGCGCCCGCCGGGGCGGGGCGTCCGGAGCTCGGGCGCCGAGCCGGGGCGGGCGATCTCCGCGACGAGGTAGGGCGTCGGGAGGATGCCGCCGTTGGCGATGGCGGAGAAGGCGCGCGCGAGCTGCAGCGCGTTGACGCCGATCTCCTGGCCGAAGGACATCGTCGGGAGGGAAAGGGCGCTCCAGGACGAGGGATCGCGAAAGAGGCCGCCCGTCTCGCCCTCGAGGTCGATGCCGGTCTTCTGGCCGAACCCGAACGCGCGAACCGCCCGGTGGAAGGCGGCCTTCCCCATGCCGAGGCCGATGTGCGCGGCGCCGATGTTGGAGGAGTGGGCGAGGACGTCGATGACCGGGAGGGCACCCCAGGCGGCCCGTCCGTGCTCGTGGATCGTCGTCCGACCGATCGTCAGCGTCCCGCCCCCGCAGTCGATGACGTCCTCGGGACCGATCGTCCCTGCCTCGATCGCGGCCGCAGCCGTGATGACCTTGAAGGTGGACCCCGGCTCGTAGGCGTCGGCGATCGGCCGGCAACGGCGCGCATCGGCGCTCGCGTCCGACCAGCGGTTCGGGTCGAACGTCGGGACGGAAGCCATTGCGAGGATCTCCCCCGTCCGGGGGTCGAGAACGACGGCGGACGCCGCGCGGGCGTTCGTCTCCTCCCTCACCTTCGCGAGCTCGCGCTCGGCGACGTGCTGCAGGCCCGCGTGAAGCGTCAGCCGGAGGGAGGCCCCCTCGACCTCGTCGGTCGTCCGCGGGCCCGCGCCTCCCGGCGCAGCGCGCTGAATGGAGTACGAGCGCTGCGCCGCGTCGCGCAGGACCGTCACCCGCGCCGGCCGGCCGCGCACCTCGCCGTCCCAGCTGTGCTCCAGCCCGCCCAGCCCCTGGCTGTCCGTCCCGACGTACCCGACGACGGAGGCCGCCAGAGAGCCCTCCGGGTACTGCCGCGCCGATTCCTTCAGGAGCCTCACGCCCGGCAGCGCCCGCCTCTTCACGGCGAGGGCGGTCTCGTCGCTCACCCGCCGCGCGACCCAGACGAAGTCCCGCTCGCGGTCGGAGAGCTTGCGCTGCAGCTCGCGCACGGGCTGGCTCACGAGCGGCGCGAGCGCCCGCGCGACGACGCCGGGCTCGTCGATGTCGGACGGGATGGCGAAGACGGACTCCACCGCCGTCGTCACGGCGAGGGCCCGCCCCTCGCGGTCGACGATCGCGCCTCGCCGCGGCGCCAGCTCGACGGTCCGCTCCTGCTGCTTCCTCGCGCGCTTCACGAACTCGTCGTGCCGGAGGATCTGCAGCTCTCCGAGCCTCAGGAGGAGGACGAGGATCCAGAGACCGACGAAGCCGACGAGGACGTAGGCTCGGTAGACGGTCGACCGTCCCGGCGGGGCGCTCAGAAGCCCTCCTCCGTCCGGACCGGCGCGGGCGGCCCCTGCGTCTCGGGTCCGGCAGCTTTCGAAGGAACGACGAGCTGAGAGGGCGTCCCCGACGGACCGTCCTTCACGAAGACGACCTGGCCGCGGCCGGGCGTCACGAAGCCGAGTCGCTCCCTGGCCACGTTCTCCACGCGCGACAGGGCGGAAACTCGCGCCCGCTCCATCTCGAGCTGACGCTGCCGCTCGACGAGCGTCTCCTTCTGCTTCTGCAGGCGCTCGATCTGGTAGCCGAGCCGGAACGTCTCGAGGTTGGTCCAGATGGCAGCGAACAGGACCGCCATCGGCGGCAGGGGCGAGAGGAGGAGGGCAAGGAGCTCCCGGGTCCGCCGTCGGTCGGGCTCGCGGACGAGGTAGACGTTATCGACGGGGCGGCGGACGGTGTACACGGCGCCTCAGCCGGACCTCGGAGGCCCTGGTACGACCCGTTCCGCCACACGCATCCGCGCCGACCTCGCGCGCCGGTTGTCGAACACCTCTTCGGGCGACGGCCGGACCGGTTTCCTCGTGACGAGGGCGAGAACCCGGCGACGCGAGCAGACGCAGACCGGGAAGGACGGCGGGCAGCTGCAGCCGGCGGAACGGTCGCGGAAGGTGTCCTTGACGATCCGGTCCTCGAGCGAGTGATACGAGAGGACGGCGAGGCGCGCGCCGAGAGAGAGCCGCGCGATGGCGTCGTCCAGGAACCGCCCCAGCTCGACCAGCTCGCGGTTCGTGGCGATGCGCAGCGCCTGGAAGACGCGCGTGGCCGGGTCGCGCCCTTCTTCCCGCCGGCCGCCGATCGCCTTGGCAACGAGGGTCCGCAGCTCGCCCGTCGTCCGGATCGGCGCCGTCTCACGGGTCTGGACGATGGCCCGGGCGACCGCCCGGGAACGGGGCTCCTCTCCGTACTCGAAGAAGATCTTCGCCAGCTCTTCGGCGGTCCGCTCGGCGACGAGGTCGGCTGCCGTCGGGCCCGACGGGCCCATGCGCATGTCGAGAGGTCCGTCCTTCATGAAAGAGAACCCCCGCTCGGCCCTGTCGAGCTGCATCGAGGAGACGCCGAGGTCGGCCAGGACGCCGTCCACCTCGTGGAGGCCCAGCCGGTCGAGGTGGAGAGCGAGCTCCTCGTGGCGCCCCTCCACCGCGACGAAGCGATCGCCGAATCGCCGGAGGCGTTCCGACGCGAGGACGAGAGCTTCCGGGTCGCGATCGATACCGACGAGACGAACCTCTTCGCCTGCGGCCAGGATCGCTTCGGCGTGCCCGCCGAGGCCGAGCGTCGCGTCGACGTAGACGCCGCCGCGCTCCGGCCGAAGCGCTTCGAGGACCTCTCGAAGGAGGACGGGGACGTGCGCAGGCAGCTCCACGGCGCCTCCACGTCAGAGGTTGCGGGCCAGATCGTCGTAGTCCTCATCGGTGATCGGTGCGGCAGCGAGGGCGGCGAAGTGCCGCGCCTTGTCGACGACCTTGAGCGAGTCGGGCTGCGCGAGGACGAGGACCTCGCTCCCGATACCCGACGTCTCGCGCAGCAGGGCGGGGATCAGGAGGCGTCCCTGCCCGTCCATCTGGACCGTCTGGCCGAACGTGTTGTAGCGCTCGAGGAACTTCGTTCGGCCTCGGTGGACGAACGGGAGCGCCGCGAGCTTCTCCTCGATGGCTGCCCAGACCGGCAGCGGATAGACGAGAATCTCGATGCCGGTGACCGACGTGACGAAGAACTCCCCGCCGCCCGCCGCTTCGATGGTCTCGCGGAACTTCGCCGGGACCTTGAACCGGCCCTTCTCGTCGACTGTCGACTCGGCACTGCCGCGGAGGCGTTCCATTTCTTCGTTTCCGCGAGAAGAAGCGGTGGAGGCGACCCGGGCATCTACTACGCCCACCATCGACCACTGTTAGCCACTTTTTCCCACGCGGAGTATCTGCCTCCGTTTCTTGGCGAGTCAAGGAGAAAGGTCCCCGCGGTGCTACCCTTCCAACGACCTGTGTCCTCAACAAACGACAAGACTTACGCCGAACAGACGCCCCGCCTCATCGCCGACGCCGATTCCCTCGGGCGCCTCGTCGAGGATCTCGCGGCGCACCCCGACGACGACGTCGCGCTCGACACCGAGGCCGACTCCTTCCACCACTATTTCGAGAAGGTCTGTCTCCTGCAGCTCGCAAGGGCCGGCACGGCGTGGCTCGTCGATCCTCTCGCCGGACTCGACCTCGCTCCCCTCTTCGGCCTCCTTTCTCACCGGCGCCTCCTCCTGCACGGCGCCGACTACGACCTGCGGCTCCTCTCGCGCGGGTACGGCTTCCACCCGCGCGAGATCTTCGACACGATGCTCGCCGCGCAGCTTCTCGGGCAGAAGGAGATCGGCCTCGCGGCGCTCCTCTCGGGAAGGCTCGGCGTCACGCTCGACAAGTCGAGCCAGCGTGCCGACTGGAGCCGCCGGCCCCTCACGACGATCCTCGTGACCTATGCCGCGGCCGACGTCCTCCACCTCCACGCGCTCGTGGCCCTCCTCGAGACCGACCTCTCCGCGAAGGGCCGGCTCGACTGGCACGCCGAGGAGTGCAGTCGCCTCCTCGCGCAGGACCTCGCTCCCGCCCCCGAGGATCCCGAGACCGACTGGCGGATCAAGGGCTCGAACGCCCTCTCCGCCAAGGAGCGGGCCTTCCTCCGGGAGCTCTGGAGCGCCCGCGAAGAAAGGGCCCGCTCGCTCGATCTCCCCCCCTTCCGCGTCCTCCACAACGAGACGCTCCTCTCCCTCTCGCGAAAGGCGGCGTCCGGAGAGCAGGACCTCGCGGCGCTCTTCCCGAGGCCCGTTCCCGCGGGCTTCGCCGGTCGACTCAGGGAGGCGCTCGAGACGGCACGGGCGCTGCCCCCCACGGCGTGGCCTCCCGCGCGGCGCGGCGAGATCGTCCGCACCGAGCCGGAGCTCGAGAAGGCCGTCTACGCGCTGAAAGCCCGGCGGGACGCCGTCGCCGCACGCCTCGGCCTCGACCCCGGGGTCCTCGCGTCGCGTGCCGCGCTCGTCGACGTCGCCCGCGCCGAGCTCGCCGCCCGTGCTCCCCTCGCCCCGGCCGATCTCGTCGCCGCCACCGGGATCTCCCGCTGGAAGGCCGAGCTCCTTTCCGGGGTCAGGTCTTGATTTTCTATTATAGAATCTCGCTGTAAGCGAGGATCACCGGGACAGCGGCGGCTTTCGGGTCACCTCGGCACGGCGGATCGTCGCGTCAGAGCTCGACCTGGAGTCCCAGCTCGACGACGCGCCCCGGCGGGATGTTGAAGAACGCCGTCGCGCGGCCCTCGGAGCGGGCCATCCAGGCGAAGACGTGCTCGCGCCAGAGCGCCATCCCGGGGCGCTTGCTCGCGATGAGGGTCTCGCGGCCGAGGAAGAACGTCGTCTCCATCGGCTCGAATCCCTTGCCGTCGAGCTTGAGCTTGCGGAGGGCCCGCGGGACGTCGGGGTTCTCCATGAAACCGTAGTGGAGCGTGACGCGCCAGAAGCAGGGCCCGAGGAACTGCACCCGCGTCCGTTCCTTCTCCTTCAGTCGCGGCACCTCGTCGGTGACGACCGTCAGGAAAACGATCCTCTCGTGGAGGATCTTGTTGTGCTTCAGGTTGTGGAGGAGCGGCGGCGGAATCCCCTCCGGAGTGCGGTCCATGAAGACCGCGGTCCCCCTCACGCGCGTCGGCGACCGCTTCTCGACGTCCTGAAGAAAGACGTCGACCGGGAGCGAGGCCTCGCGAAGGCGTTCCGCGAGGATCAGGCGGCCCTTCTTCCAGGTCGTCATGACGGTGTAGACGAAGAAGGCGATGGCGAGCGGGACCCAGCCGCCGTGCCCGATCTTCACGATGTTCGCACCGAAGAAGGCGAGGTCGACGACGAGCAGCGCGGCGGCGATCGGCGCCGCCACGGCGCGGGACACCTTCCAGGTCTCGCGGGCGTAGACGTACAGGAGGACCGTCGTGATCCCCATCGTCGTCGTGACGGCGACGCCGTACGCGGCCGCGAGGGCGCCCGACGTACGGAACGAGAGGACGAGCCAGATGCAGGAGAGCGCGAGCGCCCAGTTGATCGAGGGAAGGTAGATCTGCCCGATCTCCTTCTCGGACGTGTGGTCGATCCTCAGGCGCGGCATGTAGCCGAGCTGGATCGCCTGGCGCGTCAGCGAGAAGGCTCCCGAGATGACGGCCTGCGACGCGATGACGGAGGCCGCGGTCGCGAGCAGGACGAGGGGCAGCAGACCCCACTTCGGCGCGAGGCCGAACAGGGGATTCGCGGCGGCGGCCGGGTTCGTCAGGAGGAGCGCTCCCTGGCCGAAGTAGTTGAGGAGGAGCGACGGGAGGACGAACGCGAACCACCCTACGCGGATCGGCTTCGCCCCGAAGTGCCCCATGTCGGCGTAGAGCGCCTCGCCGCCGGTGACGACGAGGAAGACCGACCCGAGCAGGAGGAACCCGGTCAGCCCGTTCTCGACGAAGAAGCGGATGCCGTGGACCGGATTCACCGCCGCGATCACCCGCGGTGCGTCGAAGATGTGGACGACTCCCAGGACGGCCAGGACGATGAACCAGAGAACCATGACCGGGCCGAAAACGGCGCCGACCCCCGCCGTCCCCTTCTTCTGGATGAGGAAGAGGACGATGAGGATGACGACGACGATCGGCTGAATGTAGGGCTTGAACGCGGGCGTGACGATCTCGAGCCCCTCGACGGCCGAGAGGACCGTGATGGCCGGCGTGATGATGCTGTCGCCGTAGAGGAGCGCCGCCCCGAAGAGGCCGAGCGCGACGAGGACGACGTGGCGCGACGCGCCCGATCCCGACGGCGGTCGGAGGAGCGCCATGAGGGCGAGGATTCCTCCCTCCCCCCGGTTGTCGGCCCTGAGGACGAACGCGAGGTACTTGATCGAGATCGTCAGGACGAGCGCCCAGAAAATGAGAGAGAGGATGCCGAGGACGTTCGCGGGCGACGGCGGTATCGGATGGTGCCCCGTGAAGCACTCGCGAAGGGCGTAGAGGGGGCTCGTCCCGATGTCGCCGAAGACGACCCCGAGGGCGCCGACGGTGAGGATCGCGAGGTACTTCCCCTCCGGGGCCGCCGGGAGGTGGGTCTTCTCCGTTCCGGCCGAGACGGCTTCGTATGCCCCGGAGGGCGAACGAGATGGGGGAAGCGAGGCCGGGGACTCGCCCGAGTCGGTCTTCAACGCGGCGGAAGTCTAATGCAGGCGGTCCGTCAGCGTTCGGGCGGGCCGGCGGCGGGGGCCCGGGAGGCGAGGATCGAAGCGATCTCCGCGTCCTTTTCCCGGTAGAGAGCCCTCACCCACGCCTGGACCCCCTCGCGGAACGCGGCGTCCTCGGCGTAGTCGCCCGTGAACCACTCCTCGGGAATGGCCCGCTCGCGCACCCGGACGACGACCTCGGGAAGTCCGCGCGAGATGACGTCCCAGAACGTCGGAGCGCCGTACGGGTAGACGATCGTCACGTCGACGAGCCCTTTCAGCTGAGCTCCCATGGCGCTCGCCGCGAAAGCGAGTCCGCCCGCCTTCGGCGAGAGGAGATGACGGTACTCCGCACCGCCCCGGGCGTGCTTGGCGGGAGTGAATCGCGTCCCCTCGACGAAGTTCAGGATCGCCGCCGGGGCGTGACGGAACTTCTCGCAGGCGCGGCGCGTCGCCTCGAGGTCCTCGAGGCGCAGGGCGGGGTTCTTCTCGAGCTCCTCTCGCGAGTGCCGCTTCATGAACGGGAAGTCGAGCGCCCACCAGGCCAGGCCGAGCACCGGCACCCGGATCAGCTGCTGCTTGAGGAAGAAGCGAAGGAACGGAAGCCGCCGGAGGAAGATCCCCTGCAGCACCGGGATGTCGCCCTCCGAGAGGTGATTCGAGACGACGAGGTACGAGACGTCCCGCCGGAGCCCCTCGAGCCCCCGGACGTCGTACACCGTCGGCTGCGTGACGCGGAGGCAGAAGGTGTTGACGGCGATCCACGCCTCTCCGATGGCGACGAGAAACCGCGAGACGCGGCGCTTCCAGGCGGCGAGAGGGACGGCGAGCTTGAGAAGGGTGACGAGGTAGAGGAACGAGCAGAGAACGACGGTGTTGGTGGCGAACAGGAGGAAGGTGAAGCTCCCGACGACGAGCCGGACGGCGGCCGGGGGAGCGGGGCGGGCGGAAGGCATCGCGGACGGATCGTAATGCGGCCGCGGGGAACGTCTTGCTGCAACGCAGAATCCGCGTAACATTCCCGTCAGGGCGGCCCCCTCCCACGCCGGTGACGGCGGAACGGGCTCGCCCTCACGAGCCTCACTTGAGCGTCCTCTCCCTCCCTGCTCCCGCCACCGCCGCTTCTGCCGGCGCCTCCGCGTTCGCCCCGGCGTCGAGGAAGCTCGCCGTGCCCGGACGCCCGGTCGACCGCGCGACGCTGGCCCACCACCTCGCCGTCCTTCCGCTCCCCGCCCGCACCATGGCGCTCGTTACCGGAAACGCCCCCGGCGAGCTCCCGGCCGACGCGGCCCTCGTTCGCTGGATTGCGGCGCGCCTTCGAGCGCTCTCGGTCCGCCTCATCGCCGGGGAGACCTCGGGCAGCGCCTTCCGGCAGGAGGCGACGGGCCTCGTTTCCCTGGGCTCCGAACCGGCGCCCGCGGGCGAAGAGATGCTGGTTGGACTCGCCGCCGCCGCCCGAAGGCTCGCCACCTGGGGCCTCGTTCCCGTGCCGGCCGTCGCGGCCTTCCAGGCCTCGCTCGTCGGCCTCTCGGGAACCGGCGCCCCGCCGGCGGCGTCGAGGGCTCTCGACGACGCCGTCCGGGGGGGCTTCCCGGCGCACGTCGCCTCGCTCGTCGAGCTCCTCGGCGATTCCGAAGCCGAGGACGGCGCGCTGAAGGAAGCGGCCCTTCGACTCACCGGTGGTGGAGCCCGCCCGGGGGCCGACGTCCTCGCCGGGATCGTCGCGCTCGTCCGCGACGTGGCCCTCGGGCCTCTCTGAAACCGAGAGGGCTCCAGGCGGTCAGAGCGCTTTCACGACGACGACCGCCACGTCGTCCGCCGGCCGCGACCGGCCGGTGACACGCGACACCTCCGTGACGATCGCGTCGCGGACCTGGCGCGCCGTCAGCGTCGCGGCGGGAAGACCGCGCAGGAACCCCGCGAAGGCGTCGTAACCCCACTGCGCGCCGCCCCGCCCTTCCGCCTCTGGGATGCCGTCCGTGTAGAAGACGAGGACGTCACCCGGGGAGAGCGGGACGGTCCGGCTCTGGTAGCGCACCTCGCCATAGGCGCCGAGCGGGAAGAGCGTCCCCGCGGAGGACAGGTATCTCGCGGCGTCCCCCGCACGCAGGAGCGGCTCGCAGAGACCGGCATTGACGAACGTCAGCTCCCTCCGGCCCGGGTCGAGCGAGGCGAGGCAGACCGCCGCGAACATCCTCTTCTCGATCTTCGCCCTCAGCGCCGAGTTCACCTGCCCCATGACCTCCTCCAGGGGCCCTCCCCTCCTCGCGAGGGCGTTCACCATGCCTCCCGACATCGCCGCCGTCATCGCCGCGCGCGTCCCCTTCCCCGAGACGTCCCCGACGACGATCGCGAGCGGCGCCTCCTCTCCCCCCGTCCTGACGTAGTCGAAGAAGTCGCCCCCGACCTCGAGCGCGGGAATGCAGACGCCCGAAACCTCGAAACCCGCGACGCGGGGATCGTCTCTCGGCATCACCGCGACCTGCGCGTCGTGTGCCGCCCTCATCGCGGCCTCCAGGCTCACCGTCCGCATCCTCCTCCGGAGCGCGACGACGATCGCGCCTGCGAGAGCGACGAGCATTCCGAGGCGGAACCACCACGTCCCCCACAGGGGCGGCGTGACCACGATCCTCAGGCGGGCTTCCTCTTCACCCCACACACCGTCGGGGTTGGCGGCCTTCACGCGGAAGAGGTACCCGCCGGGCGCCAGGGCGGTGAAGGTCGCGACGCGCCGGTCGGCCCGCGCGGGGATCCAGTCGCGGTCGAAGCCGTCGAGCCGGAAGGCGTATCGGTTCTTCTCGGGGGCGGCGAAGTGGAGCGCGGCGAACTCGATGGAGACGACGTCGTCTTCGTGAGAGAGGACGATCTCGTCCTGGTACGTCACGAACCGGGTCAGGGGAACACGGTTGCCGATCCGTTCGCCCGGAGCGACCGGCCGGTTGAAGAGGAGCAGCTCCGTCAGGACGACCGGGGCCGGGTCGGTCCGGACGGCGATCTGCGACGGGAAGAACGCGTTGAAGCCGTGGATTCCGCCGAAGAACATCTCCCCGCGCGAGCTCCGGTAGACCGCCCCTCCGTTGAACTCGTCGCCCTGCAGCCCGTCGCGGGTGTCGTAGGTATGGAAGGTCCCCTCGCGCGGGTCGAAACAGGAGAGCCCCCGAACCGTGCTGACCCAGAGGCGCCCTCTCTCGTCCTCGAGGATCCCGTAGATCGCATCGCTCGGCAGTCCGTCCTTCGTGGTGAACCGCGTGAACCGGCCCGTCGACCTGTCGAGGCGGTTCAGCCCCCCGCCGAACGTCCCGATCCAGAGCGTCCCGGCCCGATCCTCGTGGAGGGCGAAGACGAAGTCGCTCGAGAGGCTCCCGGGATCGGTCGGGTCCGAGCGCCACCGCGTGAAGGTCCCCGTCGCCCGGTCGAGCCGGTTCAGGCCTCCCCCCTGAGTTCCCACCCAGAGAGCGCCGCTCCCGTCCTCCAGGACGCAGCGGACGAAGTCGTTCGAGAGGCTCCGCGGGTCGGCCGGGTCGTTGCGGTGGTGGACGAAGCGCCCCGTCTCGCGCTCGAGCCGGTCGAGGCCTCCGCCGAACGTGCCGATCCAGAGCGTCCCGGAGCGGTCCTCGTAGACCGCCCGCAGCTCGTCGTGCGCGAGGCTCCCCGGGTCCTGCGGATCGTGACGGGAGTGCGTGAAGCGCCCCGTCGCGCGGTCGAGGCGGTCGAGGCCGCCGCCGTGCGTCGCCACCCAGAGCTCGCCGGCGCTGTCCCCGTACACGACGCGCACGGTGTCGTGCGCGAGGCTCGTCGGATCGCGGGGATCGTGCCGATAGCCGCGGAAGGCGTTCTTCCGCCGGTCCCAGCGCTGGAGGCCGGCCGAGTCCGTCCCGACCCACACCGTGCCGTCGGCGTCCTCGTGGAACGACCAGACGATGTCGTGACCGAGCGACGCGGGGTCGCGCGGATCGTGGCAAACGTGGACGAAGCTCTTGCTCCCCAGCCCGAGCCTGTTCAGGCCGCCGCCGTAGGTTCCTACCCAGAGCACCTTGGATCGGTCCTCGAAGACCGACCAGACGCGGTCGGTCGAGAGGCTCCGGGAGTCTGCAGGGTCGTGACGGTGCACCGTCGCCGTTCCGGTCCTGCGGTCGAGCCGGACGAGGCCCCCACCGTCGGTGGCGATCCAGAGGAAGCCCTCGTGATCCTCGGCGAGCGCCTTGACGAGGTCGCTCGGGAGCGCGGCTGCGCGCGGGCGCCTCACCAGCCGGTCCCGGCAGGAATCCCTCACCAGGACGCCGCCTCCGTACGTCCCCACCCAGAGCGTTCCCGATCGATCCTCGAGAAGGGCCGTGACGAGAGACGATCCCGGCCCGCCCGCCTCGGCGGGAACGTGAACGAAGGCGCGCCGTTTCCCGTCGAAACGATCCAGGCCACCTCCGTACGTACCCACCCAGAGAGCGCCGGCGCGGTCCACGAGGAGGGCCCTCACGTCGTCGTGCGCGAGGCTCGCCGGGTCGCGGGCGTCGTGACGGAATCGCTCGAAACGGCCCGTCCCGGGGTCGAGGCGCGCGAGGCCACCACCCTGCGTCCCGACCCACATCCGCCCATCGCGGTCCTCGCCCAGCGCGCGGACGGTGTTCGCGGGGAGACTGGTCGGATCGGCGGAGTCGTGCCGAAAGCGCGTGACGTCGCCCGTCGCCGGATCGAACCGGTTCAACCCTCCCTCGAAAGTCCCGATCCAGATCATTCCGGAACGATCCTCCACGAGGCACTTCAGCTCGTTGTAGGAGAGGCTCTGCGCGTTTCCCGCGACGTTCCGGAAGACGGAGAAACGATAGCCGTCCCATCGGTTGAGGCCATCTTCCGTGGCGAACCAGAGGAACCCGCGGCGGTCCTGCAGGCCTGCCTCGACGATGCTCTGCGAGAGCCCCTGCGCCAGGGAGAGCTTCTCGAACGACACCGGGGCAGCGGAGGCGAAACCCGCCGGCAGGAGTGCTCCGAAGGCCGCGAGGACGAGGCGCGGAGTCCTCATGTCACGGTGTACGGCTCCCGCGCGCGGCGGTTCGTCATGCGAAATCGTCGCGAAACCTCGACGCCCGGGCCTTCACCCGGAACCCTCGCGGCCTGATTCGAGAACGCCCGCAGAATCGACGAACCCGCGTGGACCGGCCGACGCGGGCCGCTCTGCGTGCGGCTCCACGTGCGATGAGATGCGGCGCGCGCTCGATCGTCTCCTGCGCTTCGTGCGCTCGGTGGAAGAGAAGAGAGATGACGGAATCGTGATTCCCGTTCAGAATGGCGACGTGACGTTCTGTACACTCCGCGCGGGCGAGAGGCCGGAGCCTCTGGCCACGACCGAGATCTCTCACGCGCAGGAAACTCTCTCTTCGGCCCGCTTCTCCGCGAATCGTCGCGGGAAGCTGGCCATTTCCTGAACCCCCGTCCTTCGAGGGCGGACAACAAAAGGAGTTCCGATGGCAACGAAGAAAGCAGCGAAGAAGGCAGTCAAGAAGGTCGTGAAGAAGGCCGTGAAGGCCCCGGCGAAGGCCGCCCCGAAGGCAGCTCCGAAGGCCGCGAAGAAGGCCCCGGCGAAGAAGGCGGTCAAGAAGGCCGTGAAGAAGGCCGCCCCGAAGAAGGCCGTCGCCAAGAAGAAGGCCGTCGGGATCATCTGATCGTCCGTCGCGCCGGAGCCGGTTCTCACGAAGGGCCGGCTCCGCGCGGCGCCCATCCCGCCTCGGCCGAGGCTGCTGGCGCGCCCGTCCCGCACTTCATCTGTGCCGGCAGTTCGTCGAAACGCAGGACGAAGAGCGACGGCCCGTCTGAGGCTCCAGCGCATCGGGACGTCGCCCGGCTCGAGGCCGAGAGCGCTTGCCAACTCTTCCGGGAGGACGGGCGTCGGCCGACGAGAAGGTCCTAGATCCTCCTGCGCAGCGCTTCGAGCGACTGCCGGAGCTCTCGCGCGCTCTGCGGTCGGAGGCGGCGGTTCCTGCTGAGCGCCCGTTGCAGGCAGTCCGCCAGAGGCATCGGGAGTGCTGGCGCGAGGGCCCGCGGATCGGGAACCGACGCCTCGATGATCCGCTGCAGGACGTCCGTCACGGAACCGCCCAGGAAGGGGTTCCGGCCCGTGGCGGCCTCGTACAGGACGACGCTCAGGCTCCAGACGTCGAACATCGGATCGGGGGGCTCGCCGACCGCGGCCTCGGGCGAGAAATACCCGAGGGTCCCTACGACGACGTCGCTCCGAGTCCAGGCCTCGTTCGCCGTACCGTCGGTCGGATCGGCAGCGGCGGACCGGGACGCTCCGTGCGCTTCGCTCCGAACGTCGCCGATGAACCGGGAAAGGCCGAAGTCCAGGACCTTGACGACGCCGGCGCCGGTGAATCCCACGTTCGCCGGCTTCAGGTCCCGGTGCAGGATGCCCGCCCGGTGGACGACCTCGATCGCCGACGCCAGGTCGACACCGAGGTTCAGCACTTCGGCCGCGCCGAGCGGGCCGCGG
This sequence comes from uncultured Holophagales bacterium, assembly GCA_937927565.1. Taxonomy (GTDB): domain Bacteria; phylum Acidobacteriota; class Thermoanaerobaculia; order UBA5066; family UBA5066; genus UBA5066. The sequence continues at coordinate 4,440 of CALBDV010000367.1, read as the reverse complement.
TCGAGGCGCGAGGCCAGCGTCCCGCCTTCCAGCAGCTCGAAGACGAGGATCGGCACTCCGAACGAGGACTCTGCCGCGTGGATCACGGCCAGGTTCGGGTGACAGAGCCCCGCGACCGCCCGAGCCTCCCGCCGAAGCCGCAGCGCGAGCTCCGGGGAGACACGGGGCAGCGCCTTCAGCGCGACCATTCGGCCCAGACCCAGGTCGAACGCCTTGTAGACGACGCCCATCCCACCGCTCCCGATCCTCCGCTCGAGCCGGTACTTCCCCGAAACGACGTGGGGCAGGCCCGCTTTCGTCAGGACCGGACCGTCGAGAGGACACGCCTGGGCGGACGGAGGGAGTACGCATCCGCACCTCGGGCAGAGCCAGGCCTCCTGCTCCGCCTCGATCTCCGGACGCGGTGCGTCCGCCAGGCGCGGGTCCGAGCCGCCGAACGAAGAGGAGCGAAGCAGCCGGTTCTCGATGCTCGGCGCGACGGACGCGGCGATGGCGCTCAGGAGCTGACGGTCCTCGCGCTCGAAGGGAAGCTCGCTTCTCTTCTCTCCGAGGGCCGCCAGACCCACGAGGCTTCCGTCTGCAGCGATCATCGGAACGAGCATCCGGAAGTCTCCCTCCGCGATCCAGCGTCGATCGGGCTCCGGCAGAGCCGCGACGAGAGAGCCGGGACGCGAGGACTCGACGGAGATCGGCTCTACGGACGAGGCGAGGAGGTCGGCCAGGGCCGAGGGGACGTCGAGATGTCTCGTCGCGGATGAGGACGATTCGAGCCTCGAGCTCCGCGGGTTGAGGACGAGGACCGCCACCGTCTCGAGATGAAGGGCCCGGTCGATCTCTCCCTCCAGGAGCCGGCCGAGCTCCGCCACCGAGACGACGCCACGAGACCGTTGCGCGAGAGAGGAGAGGATGAGACGCGCGTCGTGCTGCTCGCGGAAGAATCGCCGGTCCACCCACGACAGGCTCCGCGTGCGGGTCGCCAGGGCGACGATGGCCAGCGACGAGAACGCCAGGAGGGAGAGCGGCTCCGCGTCGGACAGGAGCTCTGCGACGGTCACGCTGCGCCGCGTCCACACGTACCCGACGAGCAGGACGAACGGCGCGGCGGCGATGGCAGCGAGCGACGTCCTGGCGAGGAGGTACTGGAGGGCGCGTCGGATCACCAGCCGGACCTCCAGGACCCTGTGGACGAGGACCGAGTACGCGAAGGCGAACGGAACCGCGAGGATAGGGCCGACGATGACGACGTTCAGGAGCGCACGGCCGGCCGGGCTGGCCTCGAGCCGGAGGAGCCCCGGAACGAGCGCCGCGCCCAGGATGTACGCGGTGGACGGCGCCAGCCCGGCGAGGAGCGCGGACGTGAAGAGGAGGACTCTCCGCCGCTCCGGCGACGGTGCACCGCGCGCCCGCGCGAGCATCCACGGAAGCGCCGGCGCCGCCAGCGCGAAGAGGATCGGGTAGTAGCTTCCGTGCAGGGCGCTCGCCAGCGCCGAGACCCCGCCCGACCGCTCCTGCCACGCCTTCCCGGCGAGCTCGGTCGTCGTCCACCCGATCCCGGTGAGCCCCCCCACGACGAGGGAGAGGAGGATCGCGACGCCGAAGGCGGCCCGCGGCAGCCTCCCGAGCGGCGCCCTCGGGAAGTCCCGCACGAACAGCCAGAGCGCCCACGGCATCAGCGCGTCGACGGCGAGCGCACGCACGAACAGCGGCCCCGGCAGGAGGCCCGGCTCCAGGACCTTCAGCACCGGGTCCATCAGGACCGGGGTGAACGAGCTCCCGGCGAGGGCGAGGAAGAGGCCGAGGGCCTGCGCCCGCCGGTCGCCGGTCCCCGCGAGATGGAGGAAGAGGCCCGACGCGACGTAGACGAGCGCCTCGAGGAGCAGGAGCGGGGCGGGGTTGATGAGTCGCGGGGCGAGCGAACCGGCCCCGACGAGCGCGACGACGGCGCCGGCGGCCGCCAGCGCCGTCTTCAGGACGCAAACGAGGAACAGGGCTCGAGAGAAGCCCTGGAACGACGGACCGAGCGGACCTTCTCCCTGTGCCAGCTTCCGGGTCCCGGAGAGGTCCGGACCTACAGGCCCTGGTTGCAGATGGAGGTCCGGGACTCGGGCTCGACGATGGCGGCCGCGGCGAGGAAGTCCTCGGCCGATACCTCGTTCGCCCCCCGTGCGACGGCGTTCTGCGCCGCCAGCCGCCCGACGATCCTCACCCTGTCGAGCGCCTCGACGGCCTCCGTGTCCCACACGGGAAGAGCGCGGTCCTTCATGGCGAGGTACCGGCTCCTGATCGCCGCCACCGTCTTTCGCGGGATCCGAATTGCACCCGTCCCCTGTCCGAAAACGACGAGGACCTGACCCAGGATCTCTTCGACCTTGTCGACCTCTGTCATCGACTCCTCCTCGGATCTGCGTTGAAATCGGGTCATCTTAGCCCTCGATTCGCTCGCAGGTGCCGGTCGGAGTCTCAGGCAACCGTCCAGTGGCCGCTGTGAGCGGCGGGTCCGTCCGGGTGCGAGCGCGCTCGGCCGTCGCCCGGTCTCGACAGGACGACGGCCGGCGAAAGCGCTCCGCTACACTCTGTTCCTCTGCCACGGACCGTCCGAGAGGACGGGAGCGGGAGGGGAGAGGAGGCGGGTTTCATGGGAATGTTCGGTTCCGGGAACGACGGCGAGGGGAAGCACTTCAAGGTGTTGCAGGAACTGGCGGACGTCCTGAGGCTCCGTCTCGTCGTCCTCTACTACAACGGCGCCTGGCAGGTGGTCTTCGACCACGTCGCCGTGCGAATCGCCTCCAGGAAGGGGGCTTCGGGCGAGTGGGTCCACAGGCCCTTCTCCGGGAAACGGCTCGAAGACGCGTGTAAGGACTACTGCAACGCCATTCGGGGAAAGGACCTGCAGGTCGGAGTCCCTCCCACCGTCCAGATCATCTCGGTCCCACCCACGCTCTAGGACGCTCCGGCTGTCCAGGCCACCCGGTCTACCGGGATCTCCGGGCGCCTTCCACGTTCCGGCGTCTTCGCGCGGGAGACCGGCGGACAGGATCGGGCCTGAAGCAAGGGCGCGCACCCTTTCCCCTGGCTGCAGGTACTCGCGTCGAACCGAATAGTTGGCCTGCCCGAGCGGGCTCGAACCGCTGACCCTCGGCTTAGAAGGCCGATGCTCTATCCAGCTGAGCTACGGGCAGGCACCCGGCCGGACGGAGGAGGACTGTAGCAGGAGGGCCCGGTTCAGCGGGACCGGGCGACGCGGCGCTTGAGGGACGAGGGCATCGTCTCCGGGAGGCCGTGCTCGGCGAGTCCGTTCAGGGGCGCGCCGGAGGTCTTCTTTTCCTTCGCCCGGAGCCAGTCGCGAAGGGAGACGGCGTCGGTGATGCCGATGTCGGCGCCCGTCAGGGAGAATCTCTCCGGGTCTTCCCGGAAGGCGAGGCCACCGACGAGGACCGTGATTCCCGGCACGACGGCTCGAAGCTCGGAGATCGTCCGGGCCGCCTCCGGGACGTGACCCGCCAGGGAAACCGAGAGCGCCACGGCGGCGGGGGGGCGCTGCTGGACGAAACGGACGAGCGCCTCGCGCGGGACGTTGGCACCGAGCGACTCGGCATCCCAACCGCACTCCCGAGCCACGTCGGAGAGGAAGCGGATACCGAGGTCGTGGAACTCGCCTGCCAGGCAGGCGAAGACGATGCGCCGGTCGGGCCCGGGAGGGGCACCGCAGCTTCCGGACGAGCGCCCGAGGACTCGGCTGACGAGAGCCGTCGCGAGGTGCTCCTCCGCGATCGACACTTCCCCCCGAGCCCACATCCGGCCCACTTCGCAGAGGGCCGGCATGACGAGATCTCTCACGACGAGGGCCGTGTCGGCGCCGAGAGCGCGAGAGCGGGAGACCAGCCCCTCGACGGCCGCTTCGTCCCCTCCGAGGAGGGCGAGGAGGAACGGCCCGGACAGGTCCCCGAGATCGGGACCGCCCTTCCGGGACGTGACGACGCGGGGTCTACCTGTGGCCACTCTGCACTCCCCTCCACCTACGCGGCGGGAACGAATACGGATTCCTCACGCCTTCACCTCGACCCTGGTCCCTCCCCAGACGTCGAGGACCGCGCCCGTGACGGTCTCGGCGGCAGGGGAAAGGAGAAAGAGGGCGGCGGCCGCGACGTCGAAGGCGTCGAGCTTCTCTTCGAGCGGCTTCTCGTGCGGGACCGCCTCGAGGTGGCGGGTCCGGTTGTCGGTCGAGCCGGGACAGAGGGCGTTCACCGATATGCCGTGCGGACGCAGCTCCAGCGCGAGGGCTTTCGTCAGGCCGACGAGCCCGAACTTGGCGGCGCAGTGCGCGACGACGTTCGCGTCGCCGGCGGTGCCGTGGACCGACGAGACGTTCAGGATGCGACCGCGGTTCTTCTTCAGCTCGGGGAGCGCGGCGTGGACGAGGAGGTAGGTCGCCTTCAGGTT
>CALBDV010000366.1 GCA_937927565.1 uncultured Holophagales bacterium | reverse complement strand
GATGGACTTCTCCCGCGAATCCCTCGACCGCGAGTTCCCGTCGCGCCTCGCGACGATCCAGATGAATCACGCGGCCGTGTCCCCGCTGCCGGCGCGCGCGGCGGCGGCGCTGGCCGAGTACGCGAGGGAGCTCTCGACGCGCGGGCCGCTCGCGTACCCCGGCTGGTCGGCGCGAACCGCCGCGCTCCGCGAGAGCGCGGCGAGGCTCCTCGGCGTGACGCAGGAGCTCGGCGGCTCCTCGTCGATCGCGATCGTGCCGAACACGACGTTCGGCCTCTCGCTCGTGGCGCAGGGGCTCGACTGGCGCCCGGGCGACGTCGTCGTGACGACGGAGTCGGAGTTCCCGGCGAACCTGACGCCGTGGCTCGACCTCGCGCGGCTCGGAGTCGACGTGCGGCGGATCCCGACCCGGGACGGGGCGTTCACGGCGGAGGAGGTCTTCGCGGCCTGCGATGCGCGGACGCGCCTCGTCTCGCTGTCGCTCGTCGCCTACCACACGGGATTCGTCGCGCCCGCGGCCGAGGTCGGGGCGTTCTGCAGGACGAACGGCATCGTCTTCGGCCTCGACGCGATCCAGGCGGTCGGGGCGATCCCCGTCGACGTCGCCGCGCTCGGACCCGACTACCTCTCCGCCGACGGGCACAAGTGGATGCTCGGGCCCGAAGGGTGCGGGCTCTTCTTCACGACGCCCTCGCTGCGCGCGCGCCTGCGCCCGCCGTCGGGCTGGCTGAACCTGAAGCGGACGAACCCGGCGCAGTACGACGTCGGCGATCGTCCCGAGTACGTCGAGGACGCGACGAAGTTCGAGATCGGCGCGCCGCCGACTCCGGGCGTCTACGCCCTCCACGCCTCGATCGGCCTCCTGCTCGACGCAGGGAGCGAGGTGGTCGGCGAGAGGATCCGCGCAGTCCTCGCCGTCCTGGAAGAGGGGCTGCCGCGCTTCGGCTGGGAGCCGGTCCTCCACGGCCAGGCGGTCCGCTCCGGGATCCTCTCCGCCCGCCCTCCGGCCGGCATGGACCCGCGCCAGGCCATGCGCCACCTCGAGTCGAACGGGGTCGCCTGCTCGGCGCGCGCCGGCTTCCTCCGGCTCTCGCCGCACTTCGGGAACGAACCGGAGGAGGCCGTGCGGGTCCTCGGCCTCCTCGCGCGGCTCTGAGAGCGCCCCCCGGGAGCGTCAGCGAAAAACGGACGGCAGCTCGGCGTCTCCGGGCGGCACGACCGGGCTCTTCACCTCCCGGGCGGTGATCCACTCCGCGTCGAGGACGTAGAGGCGCGGGTCGACGGGCCGCCAGCTCCTCCCGTCGTGCTTCCAGACGCCGTAGTGGAGCTGAGGCGTCGGCGAGAAGCGGTTCGTGCCCACGGCGCCGAGCGCCTCGCCCCGCCGCACCGTCTGCCCGCGCTTCACGCGGACGCTTCCGAGATCGCCGAAGAACGTCCGCGTCCGCTCGTCGTGCGCGAGGACGACGACGACCCCGAACGGCCTCCAGGAAGCGCCCGCGCTGCCCGGTACGCGCCCCGTGAAGACCACGCGTCCCCCGGCCGGAGCGACGACGGGCGTCCCGTCCTCCGCGGCGAGCGCGAGCCCCGCGTAGAACTCGGGGCGGTGGGTCAGGGGCGAGATGCGCGGGCCGAAGACCGAGAGCGGAACGACGGAAGAGGGCTCGATGGGAGAACGAGACGGAATGCGGGCCGGGTCGCGCGTCCCGTCGGAGGCGATCCTCCTCCGAATCGTCTCCATTGCACGAAGCCTGCGGGCCAGCCGATGGACCTCCAGCTCGAGGTCGGTCACCGTTGCTCCCTCCAGGGCGAGAGGGTCCTCGGGAAACCCGTCGGGAAGGGGGAGGGAGATCACCGCGGCCACCCGGGCGAGGAAGAGCTCGTCGGCCGCGACGCGCCTTTCGAGGCGCTCGAAGCGAAGCCGGACGGAATCGAACGCAAGGAGCCCCCGCGTGGCCGTTATCCGAAGTGCGAGGCGCTCGGCCGACCGGACGACGTACGTGGCGAGGTCGGGCGCGCCGAAGAGCCCGATCGCCACGAGAGTCCCTGCGAGGACGAGGAGGGCCGCGGCGACGCGTCCGGCCCGCTCGTCGAGCTTCCAGGCGCGAGGTCTGCGCCTCGGGTCGCGCGAATGGAAGCGGATCTCCGTCACGGGCCGACGACCGGGAGGCCGGTCTCGAACCCGAGCCGCCGCGAGTCGGTCCGCGAGACGGGAAGGAACGTCCGCTCCGGGACGAGTCGCAGGACGCCGGGGCCGTCGACCGCGACGCGGAGCTCCTTCCAGCCGCCGTGCGGCAGCTCGACCGAACCGCGGCTCACGTCGTTCCAGAAAACGGCGACGAGCAGACCCTCGGAGTCGGGGCGGGCGTTCCTGACGGGCAGGCGGACGAGCGAGCGTCGCCCGGCAGGGGCGTCGATCCGGAGGGCCGCCGATGCCGCCGTCCAGCGGAACGGCCGGCCGTCCGGCTCCCGCTCGACTGCCCACAGCCCCGCGGTCGGCCCGTGCGCGAAGGCGGCGTCGGCCCGCCACGTCTCGACGCACCGCGCGAGCGCGCCGCCCACCAGGAGGACGGAGGCGCCCGCGACGAGGACGGGCAGGACGTGGCCGAGAACCCGGGCGGAACGCCCCTCCGGAGAAGCGGGAAGGCGCGCGGTCAGGAGCCCGACGAGCGCGCCGATCTCGGCATAGACGAGGTGGGAACCGAACAGGAAGATGACGAGCATCCCGACGAGCGCGGCCGCCGCTCCCGCCGCCCGAAGGGACTCTTCGGTCCTCTCGGCCCGGAAGGAGAGCGCCCTCCCGAGCGCCGGGACGAGCCCGGCGAGGAAGAGGGCGAAGACAGCCGCCCCGGCGAGGCCGGTTTCCGCGAGAACGCCGAGGTAGAGAGACGGCGGGTGATCGGTGAACGAAACCGTCTTCCCGAGAAGGTCGTGGGCCGCGTCGGGGAACTCGGCCCGGAAGGAGCCGAGACCGCGGCCCGTGACAGGGTGCTCTCTGGCGAGAGCGAGGGCCCCTTCGTAGAGAAGGAGCCTCTCGGGCTCGGCGAGGGAGGGCGCTTCCCGTCGTCCGACCGACTCCGAGAGCCTGTCGAGGAGGGCGCTCCGGCTCCCCTTTCCCGTCGGCCACGCGAGGGCCGCCCCGAACGCGAGGGCGACCAGGATCGAAAGCGTTCCTGCCGAGAGAGCCACCCTTCGACGCACGCCCGGCTTCTGCCCCGCGATCGCGCGCGTCACGGCCCAGAGGACGAGAACCAGGGCCGACACGAGCGCCCCGATGAAGCCGCCCCTCGAGCCCGCGTCGGCGAGAAGGACGAGGAGCCCCGCGACCCCTGCTCCCGCCCCGAGCCGCAGGCCCCACGGGCCCGAGGCGGCCCTCGCCAGGCACGGCGCGAGAAGGAGCGCCGCCGCGACGCCGGCCGCCGACGGGTCGGTGAAGGTCGACTGCGCGCGCCCCCACAGCTCCCAGTGCGGCGCGCGCAGGTGAGGGACGAGGCCCAGCTTCTGGAGGATCGCGGTCCCTCCCGCGACGAGCGCGACGGTGACGAGAGTGACGTCGAGCAGGCGCGCGCCGCGGACCTTCCGCCCCGCGCGGACGGCGAGCGCGTGGAAACCCGCGGTCAGGAAGAAGGCCGCCAGGACCGCGACCGTCCCCGCCAGGGCCTGCTCCGCGTCGAGGCCGAGGCGATTGACGATCCGGGGAGGCGGGACGTCGCGCAGCAGGAGGTAGGCCGTCCGGGCGCCGACCCAGGCGGAAAGGGCCGAAAGAGCGGAAGTGGCCGCGATGGCCCGCCAGAGAGGCGTCAACGCGTGACGAACGGGAGGACCCTCTATGTCGTAGATCGCGCGGAGGGCCGCACCCGCGAGGTACGCAGCGAGCGGCACGGGGGCGACGACTGCCGGGTTTCCGAGACCGAAGGCGAGCGCCGAAACGCCCGAAACGGCCAGCACGAGTCCCGCCAGAGGCAGCGACCGGAGGGGGGCGGCAACCGCCGCGGCGAAGAGCAGGGCGGCCACACCCCAGACGACGGTGCGCAGAAGCGGGTGGGGCGGCAGGAGGACGACGGAGCAGAAGACCGAGAGGGCGATCCAGCCGGCGAAGGCGGCGACACCGGCCAGCGGGTTGGGCCGGTTCACGGTGGGCTCCGCTTCACGGGCTCCACCGGAGGCCGGGCAAGCTGCAGGGCCAGGATGCGGCGGTCCCCGCCCTTCTCCCGGGCCGGGCAGAAGCTCCGGCTCGCCTCGAGCCCGAGGAGACCTCGAGATCCGACAGTCGTCGCGGCCTCCCCCGGCCGGAACGGTCCGCGCTCCACGACGACATCGTGCCACGTCCGGTTCGCCAACGAGACCTTCCGGACGGGTCCGCCGTCCAGCCGCACGGCCACCAGCAGCGGGCTCCGCCCGAGATCCGGGAGCATCCCCCGGAGCCGGACGCTGACGAACCGCCCGTCGGGCACGGCGACCGGGACGAGGGCCCGCGGGCCCGTCCAGAAATACCGCTCCGTCCCGTCGAGCGCGCCCCACTCGGCGTAACCGAACCGGCCTCTCTCCGCGCCCGCGCCAAGCAGGAGGCAGGACCCCCCCCACACCGCCAGGACAGTCCACGGGAGGAAGCGGCGAAGAGCCCCGGGAGAGCCCTGGAAGACCGGCGCAGGGTGTACGGCGGGAAGCAGGGCCACCGCCCCCCAGAAGAGGAACTGCAGCTCGGGGAGGAGCCATGGATGGGACGAGAAACCCGTCAGCGAGAAGGCGAGGAGCCCGGGAGCCAGGGCCGCTTCGGGCGACGAGAAGGCGGCTCCCGTCCAGAGCAGCCTTCCACCGAGGAGGATCAGGGGGACGAAGGGCCAGAGGACGAGCAACCCGCCGGCGATGCCGTTCTCGGCGATCGCCTGGAGGAAGTAGTTGTGGAGGTTCTCGACCCGGATCGGGAAGTCCGGATTACGAAACTCGTCGAAGCGCGCCGGGACCCGTCCCGGCCCGACTCCCGTGATCGGGTGCGACCCGACCATTCGAGCGCCCGCCTTCCAGAAGCCGACGCGTCCCGCCTGGACGGCATGAAGGGACTCGCCCGGGTCGACGAGGGTCGCCGCCCGCCGGCGGAGAAGCTGACCCACGTCTCCCGGCCAGGCTGCGACCGCGACGATCGAGATCCCGAGGCCCAGGCCCGCCCCCAGGACGAGACGGCGGCCTTCCGTCCGCCATTCCCCGCGGCGGGACCAGAGCACCCCGGCCAGGGCCGCACCCGCCGCTGCCAGGGTCGCGAGCCAGGCCCCGCGCGACCCGGAGAGGATCAGGCCTGCGAGGAGGAGGGCGACGGCCCCGGCGAGGACGAGCCGGCTCGCGCCCCTGGCCTTTCGAGCCAGCGCGAGCGCTGGAAAGAGCCCGAGGGCCATTGCCGAACCGGTCGCGTTGTAGTCGGGCAGGGTCGCCGGGACGCGGAGCCCCGAAGAGAGCGCCTCGTAGTGGGCTACCCCCCACAGCTTCAGGCCCGTCGACGCCTCGAGGACGGCGTAGGCGCCGACGAGGGCCAGCCCCCCGACGACGACGCGGACGAGCGTCCCGGTTCCCCGCTGGGCCGAGACCCGGCGAAAGAGCAGGAAGCCGAGAAGACCGGTGGCATGGACGAGGGCCGCGCGCAACGGAAACGCGGCGTGCTCGCCCCCCGGCGAAAAGAGGGACCGCGAGAGCTCCTGCACGGCGGCCGGAATCTCCGCCGGAGCGAGGGCCGAGAGGGTTGCCGCGACGGCTCCCGTCGCCATCGCCACCGACGAGATGACGAGGGCGCGTTTCAGAGGGGATGCGGGGATCCCCTCGTGCCGGAGAAGCGCTGCGGTCGCCAGGAGGAGGAGCAGCAGCTCGGCGGGTGCGACCCACGGTCCGGCCAGGAGGTTGCCGGCGATCGGCAGGAGCGAAACGACGACCGCCGCCGAGAGTGCGGCCAGTGCCGGCCTTGCCAGGGCGGCGACGAGGAAGAGGGTCGAGGCGAGGAGGAGCGGTCCTGCTGTCCGCTGCCAGGGAACGCCGATCGCCACGAAGGCGAGCGCCGCCAGAGCCGCCCCGAGCGCCCAGCGGGCCGGACGGGCGCACGGCGCGAAGAAGCGCCCGAGGCGCTCGTCCACTACCGCTCCGCCTCCTGCAGAGCCGAGACCGCGATCGGCCCTCCGGACCGGGCGCGGATCGCCTCGAGCGCCGCCGACGCGGCGGTCAGAGTCGTAAGGCACGGGATATCCCGCTCCAGCGCGTCTCTCCGGATCGCCACCTCGTCGAAGAAGGAGTCCTTCCCGAGAGGAGTGTTCACGACGAGCTGGATCTCCCCGTTGATCATCCGGTCGACGACGTTCGGACGCCCCTCGTTCACCTTGAGGACCGGCATCGCGTCGAGGCCGGCGGCGTTGAGGAACGCCGCCGTCCCCGAAGTGGCGAAGATCCGGAAGCCGAGGCTCGCGAGCTCGCGGGCGATCGGCAGGAGGGCGGCCTTGTCGCCGTCGTGGACCGAGCAGAAGACCGTGCCCGACTCCGGCAGGCGGATCCCCGCCCCGGCCGTCGCCTTCAGGAACGCCAGGCCGAAGCTCCGGTCGCGCCCCATGACCTCGCCCGTCGAGCGCATCTCGGGTCCGAGAATCGTGTCGACTCCCTCGAAGCGCCGGAACGGGAACACGGGCGCCTTGATGGAGACGCCGAGAACGGGCGGCTCCTTCGTGAGCCCCACCTCCTCGAGCGTCTCGCCGAGGCAGAGGCGCGCCGCGATCCGCGCGAGCGGGACGCCCGTCGCCTTCGCGACGAACGGAACCGTGCGGGACGCGCGGGGGTTGACTTCCAGGACGTAGAGCTTCCCCTCGCGGATCGCGAACTGGACGTTCATCAGCCCGACGACGCCGAGCGCCTCGCCCAGCTTTCTCGTCGCCGCGCGGATCTCCCCGAGCGCCTCGCGCGGGACGCGCCGGTAGGGGGGCATGACGGCGTACGAGTCGCCCGAGTGGATCCCGGCCTCCTCGATGTGCTGCATGACGCCGGCGACGACGACGGCTTTCCCGTCACCGACGGCGTCGACGTCGAGTTCGAAGGCGTCCTCGAGGAACCGGTCGAGGAGGACGGGCCGCCCGGGAAAGGCCTCGAGCGCCTCCGCGAGGACCCCGCGCAGCGCCGCCTCGTCGTAGACGATGCGCATCGCGCGGCCGCCGAGGACGTAGCTGGGCCTCACGAGCAGAGGGAATCCGAGCTTGACCCCCTCGACCATCCCTTCGCCGACGTCGCGGGCCGTCGCCCACGGTGGCGCGGCGAGGCCCGTCTCGGCGAGCAGCTCGCCGAAACGCTCGCGATCCTCGGCCCGGTCGATGGCGTCGGGGGACGTGCCGAGGATCCGCACGCCCGCCTCCTGGAGCGGGTGCGCGAGCTTCAGCGGCGTCTGCCCCCCGAACTGGACGAGGACCCCGTACGGCTTCTCCTTCTCGATCACCGCCATCACGTCCTCGAACGTGAGCGGCTCGAAGTAGAGACGATCCGAGGTGTCGTAGTCGGTGGAAACGGTCTCGGGGTTGCAGTTCACCATCACCGACTCGCAGCCGGCCTCCGAGATCGCCTTCGCCGCGTGGACGCAGCAGTAGTCGAACTCGAGCCCCTGCCCGATCCGGTTCGGCCCCGAGCCGAGGACGACGACCTTCTTCCGGTCCGTCGGCGCCGCCTCGCACTCGCTCTCGTAGCAGGAGTAGAGGTAGGGCGTCGTCGACTCGAACTCCGCGGCGCAGGTGTCGACGCGAGAAAAGACGGGGACGACCTTCGCGGCGAGACGCGCGGCGCGCGCCTCGCGGACCGACGTCCCGGTCAGGCGGGCGAGGTCCTCGTCGGAGAAGCCCATCCGCTTGGCCCGGCGAAGGAGGGCCGGCCCAGGCAGCGCTCCGGCGCCCCCGGTCCTGATCTCGTCCGTGATCTGCGCCTCGAGTGCGACGACCTCCCGGAAACGATCGAGGAACCAGGGGTCGATGCCCGTCACCTCGTTCACGGACTCGACCGTGGTCCCCGTTCGCAGGGCGTCGAGGACGGCGTAGATCCGGTCGGGGCGCGGCACGCGCAGCGCCTCGGCCCGGGGCATCGCCGGCATTCCCGGGGCGGTCCAGCCGCCGCGCCCCGTCTCGAGGGACCGCAGCGCCTTGCCGAACGCCTCGGCGAACGTCCGGCCGAGCGCCATGACCTCGCCCACCGACTTCATCTGGACACCCAGGACGTCGGAGGCGCCGGGGAACTTCTCGAACGCGAAGCGCGGGATCTTGACGACGACGTAGTCGAGCGACGGCTCGAAACAGGCGGGCGTCTTCTTCGTGATGTCGTTCGGAAGCTCGTCGAGCCGGTAACCGACGGCGAGGAGGGCCGCGATCTTCGCGATCGGGAACCCGGTCGCCTTCGAAGCAAGGGCTGACGAACGCGAGACGCGGGGGTTCATCTCGATGACGATCCGCCGCCCTGTCTTCGGGTTCACGGCGAACTGGATGTTCGACCCGCCCGTGGCGACGCCCACCGTCCGGATGACGGTCTTGGCGTCGTCGCGCATCGCCTGGTACTCGACGTCGGTGAGCGTCATCTGCGGCGCCACGGTGATCGAGTCGCCCGTGTGGACCCCCATCGGGTCGACGTTCTCGATGGAGCAGACGACGACGCAGGTGTCGGACGCGTCGCGCATCAGCTCCAGCTCGAACTCCTTCCAGCCGAGGACCGACTCCTCCACGAGGACCTCGTGGACGGGCGAGAGGAGGAGGCCGCGCTTGACGATCGCCTCGAAGTCGTCGGCGTTGTAGGCGATCCCTCCGCCGGTCCCGCCGAGGGTGTAGGAGGGGCGGACGATGACCGGGAAGCCGAACGGGTGCGCGATCTCGCGGGCCTCGTCGACCGTCCGGGCCAGGCCGGAGCGCAGGACGTCGACGCCCGCCTTCTGCATCGCCTCCTTGAAGAGGAGGCGGTCCTCCCCCAGCTCGACGGAGTGCGCCGAGGCGCCGAGGAGCTCTACGCCGTACCGGGCGAGGACCCCCGCCTTGTCGAGGGCGACGGCGAGGTTCAGGGCCGTCTGCCCGCCGACCGTCGGGAGGAGGGCGTCGGGACGCTCCTTCGCGATCACCCGCTCGACGGTCGCGACGTCGAGCGGCTCGATGTAGGTCGCGTCGGCGAACTCGGGGTCCGTCATGATGGTCGCGGGGTTGGAGTTGACGAGGACGACCCGGTACCCCTCCTGGCGCAGGACGCGGCAGGCCTGGGTCCCCGAGTAGTCGAACTCGCACGCCTGGCCGATGATGATCGGCCCCGAACCGAGGACCAGGATCGACTTCAGGTCAGCTCTCTTCGGCACGCGCCGGAGTCTACGGGAACCACCCCGGGTCGCCGCTGCGCCACCCGGCCACGTCCGGCCTCGACCGCGGGAAACTAGCGCTTGACTCCGGGGCACCCGGTTCCCATCATTTCGCTCCGAGTCCACGTGCGAGTACGCTTTCGCCACGTCCCCGCTCCCGGAGGTCCATGAAGCTCCCCGAGGGTCTCAGCTTCGACCACGTTCCCGAGCTCCAGACGCTCTGGGCAGAGCTGTCCGAGCTGCGGCACGTCCTCGCCGGGCTGCCCGCGCTCGTGAGCGCCGTGGACAGGGAGGGGCTGTTCGTCTTCTGGAACCGCGAATGCGAACGGGTCACCGGCTACACAGCGCAGGAGGCGATCGGGAACGCGAACGTGTTCGACCTGCTCTATCCCGATCCCCGGCAGCGGGCGCGGATGAGCGAGCTGAGGAGGAAGCCCGGACGGGGATTCCGGAACGTCGAGATCGAGCTGACGACGAAGTACGGATCGGTGAAGACCGTCTCCTGGTCGAGCCTCTCGATCAGCTACCCCGTCGACGGCTGGGACGCCTGGGCCGTCGGCGTCGACCGGACGGACGAGCGGCAGAACGAAGAGGTCCTCGCGCTCCTGGCGGAGGTCAACAGCCGGCTCCTCCAGCGCGAGCCTCTCGGCGCGATCCACTCCTTCATCTGTGAACGGGTCGCCGGAATCTTCCGTTTCGCCCTGGTCTCCATCGGCCAGCGTCAGAACGACGGCAGCGTTCGGATGAGCGGCATCGCCGGGCCGAACGCGCCCGGGGCAACGGCGCACGAGATCCGCTGGGACGTCCCCTCCCCCGAGGGCGGGATCACCGGAACGGCCATTCGGACGGGACTCGTCCAGCGGGCCGAGGCCGAACCGGACTCTTCCTTCGGCGTCACCTGGAGAAACCGTGATGCGGGCCGGAAGATCGGCGCCTCCATCGCCCTCCCCCTCACCGCCCGGGGCACCGTCCTCGGCGCCCTGACGGTCCACGCCCGCCGTCCCGACGCCTTCGACGCCAGGACGGTCGACCTCCTGCGTCGCCTGACGCAGCAGGTTTCGCTTTCCCTCGACCACGCGGCCGGACTCACCGAGATCGAGCTCCAGTCGCTCGCTCTCGACGGCGTCCGGCACTCGGTCGTCATCACGGCCCGCGACGGGACGATCGAGTGGGTGAACCCGGCCTTCACCGCACTGACCGGCTTCTCGAGGGAGGAAGCCGTCGGGAAGCCCTCGTCCATCCAGAATTCAGGCCTCCACCCCCGGTCGTACTTCGAGGAGCTCTGGAAGACGATCCTCGCCGGCCGGACCTGGCAGGGCGAGGTGACGAACCGCCGCAAGGACGGCTCGACCTACGTCGAGGACCTGACGATCACCCCCGTGAGGGACGAAAAGGGGGAGATCGCCCACTTCGTCGCGGTCAAGCTGGACGTGACCGAGCGGAAACGCTACGAGGATTCGATCGTCCACCTCGCGCGGCACGACCCCCTCACCGACCTTCCGAATCGCCGCGTCGTGGACGAGAACCTCGCCCGGCTCGTCGCCCGGGCCGAGCGCGGCCTCCCCTCGTCCCTCCTCCTGATCGACCTCGACAACTTCAAGGAGGTCAACGACCGGGTGGGGCACGCCGCCGGGGACGAGCTCCTGGGCCGCTTCGCGCGCCTCTTCCTCGACGCGGTCCGTCCCGGTGACCTCGTCGGACGGATCGGCGGGGACGAGTTCGTCGTCCTGCTCGAGGGGACCGGCGCCGAGGAGGCCCGGGCCGCGGCCGAGAGGATCTGTGCGAGGGCAGCGGCCATCACCCTGCCCGACGGCTACGACGGTCCGCCGGTCGGCGCGAGCATCGGCGTCGCGCTCGTGGCGGGACACCACGATCCCACCGCCGTTCTCGCCACTGCCGATGCAGCACTCTACGATGCGAAGTCCGAGGGGAAGGGTTTCGTCGTGGTGCGCGAGAAGCCCGCCCCTCCTCGAAGCGGCGGCTGGAGACGATAGGGGCCCGCCCCCGGGCCCTCCTTGCGACCTCAGCGGGGCGGCGTGGCCGGGACCTTCTCTGCGAGCACGGCCCCGGTGTAGATCCGGCCCGCGCTCGCGCCGTCCCGTCTCCACGAGGAGAACCGTTCGTTCTCCCGGAACGTGCAGAGCCGCGGCCGGACGATGCGCTCCGCCCGGACCCCGCGAGCCAGGAGCGCCGCCTCGTTGCACGCCGCCACGTCGAGCCAGCTCCGGTCGCCGCGGCCGGGGAGGGCCGCCGCGGGCGGGAGGGTCCCGCCGAGCGCGACCAGGACCTCGGGCCCCACCTCGTAGACGTCTCCCGAGATGGACGGACCGAAGAGAGCGAAGATGCGGTCGGGGCGCGCCCCACGCTCCACGAGGGCTTCGAGGGTCGCGTCCACGATGCGCGCCGCCGTCCCGCGCCAGCCAGCGTGAAGCGCCGCGAGCACGCCGGCCTCGACGTCCACGAGCACCACCGGAACGCAGTCGGCGGTGGCGATCGCGACGACGAGCCCCTGCCGGGTCGTAACGAGGGCGTCCCCGTAGCCTGCGACGACGACCGCTCCGGGCTGGAGGATCCCCGGCTCGACGACCGTGGCCCCGTGAATCTGCTTCAACCGCGCGACGGGAGCCAGAGGCACACCGAGGAGCTCCGCGAGGCGCCGCGCCCCCGCGTCCGCCTCGAGGTCGTCAGGTACGAGTGTGAGCGTCGTGAAGCCGGCCGTAACACCTTCGGGAAGCCCGGTGAAGAGCGCCCCTCCCTCTTCGGGCCAGACGAGGGCGCTCACACGAGCCACGCCACGGCGAAGACGCCGACCATCGCGAGCATCAAAGCGATCTTCGCCGCACTCCCGAGGACGATGCCGAGCCAGGTGCCGAGGCCGGCCCGCCCCGCCTGCCTCAGGTCCTTGCGGGCGAGGTACTCGCCGAGCGCCGCCCCGACGAACGGCCCCACGAGGACCCCGACGAAGCCGAAGAAGAGACCCGCAATCGTCCCGACGCCGGCGCCCACGAGGGCGAGAGGGCTCGCCCCGGCCTTCTTCGCTCCGAGCGCCGTCGCCGCGACGTCGACGACGAACGTGAGGACCATCAGGAGCCCGATCACGACGAGCGGGAACCACCCCACCTTCGTGAAGTCGTCGACGAAGGCTCCGAGGAGGAGGCCGCCGAAGACGAGCGGGGCGCCCGGGATCGCCGGGAGAATCGCCCCCGCGATTCCAGCGAGGACGAGAAGGAGGGCGAGGATCCAGAGGGCGGCGTCCGGCACGGCCAGCAGGATAGCAAGCGCCTACGCTGCGCCACAGCGTTGACTCGCCCGCTCCAGGGCGTATAGAAGAGCCCCATGACGACCGCACGCGACCTCCTGTCCCAGAAGAAGTCCGGCGGCGTGATCACCGTCTCGCCGGACGCCACCGTGATGGACGCCGCCCGCCTCATGCACGACCACAGGATCGGCTCCCTCGTCGTCGCCGACGGAGACGCCCTCAAGGGCATCTTCACCGAGCGCGACGTCCTCTGGCGCGTCGTGGCGCAGGGACGGGATGCCGCGACGACCGTCGTGAAGGAGGTCATGACGGTCGACGTGATCGTCGTCCGCCCGGACCGGGAGGTCGACGAGATCGAGGCGATCCTGAGGGAACACCGGATCCGCCACCTCCCGGTCGCCGGGGATCACGGCCTCCTCGGGGTGCTCTCGATCGGCGACCTCAACGCCTTCCGCGCCGACGCCGACCACCAGAAGGTCGAGTACCTGACCGAGTACATCTACGGCCGCAGCTGAAATGGATCGGGGAGACCCGCCACGGGCCTCCCCGCGGCGCCAGTGGCGCCTCCCCTCCAGAGGACCGGAATCCGTGGATCGGGGAGACCCGCCACGGGCCTCCCCGCGGCGCCAGTGGCGCCTCCCCTCCAGAGGACCGGAATCCGTGGATCGGGGAGACCCGCCACGGGCCTACGCTCGGGTCTGCGCGTGCGCGCCCGGGTCGGTCCCGCGACGCGAGGCGCGCTCGAGCGCCTCGACGAAGGCGCAGCACGATTCGAACCTGTCCGAGGGCCGCTTTTCGAGGACCTTCAGGAGGACGTAGTCGACCGAGCGGTGGAGCACGGGGTTGATCGCGGACGGGAGCCCCGGCTCTTCGCGCAACGTCTTCTCCATCACGACGAAGACCGAGTTCGCCTCGAACGGCGGAGCCCCCGCCAGGAGGTAGTAGGCGAGAACGCCGAGGGCGTACTGATCGGAACGCGGCCCGGCCTGTTCACCCTTCACCTGCTCGGGCGACATGTAGACCGGTGTCCCGAGGACCGTCCCGGCCACCGTGAGGTTCTCGCTCCGCGCCTCCCGTGCGAGGCCGAAGTCGGCCAGGAAGAGACGCCCCGTCTTGTCGAAGAGGACGTTGGCGGGCTTCACGTCGCGGTGGACGATCCCCTCGCCGTGAGCGTAGTCGAGGGCAGACGCGAGCGCCCGGAGCCACTCCATTGCGAGGTTCCCCGGGACGCCTTCGCGCGCCCGGTCTCGAAGCGTCCCGCCGGGCAGGAGCGGCATGACGAGGAAGAGGAGCTCGTCCACCTGCCCGAAATCGTAGATAGGGAGAATGTGCGGGTGCTCCAGCCGCGCGGAGAGCTTGGCCTCCCGCAGGAAGCGCGCCACGAACGAGGCGTCGGTAGAGACGGCGTCGAGCGACATCACCTTCACGGCGACGTGCCTCTCCAGGCCGAGGTCGAGCGCGCGCCAGACCTCTGCCATCCCACCCGCCCCGATCCGCTCCTCCAGCCGGTACCGGCCGAGGAGCGCCCCTGTGCCGAGAACCGCCACGTGCGCCTCCCAGGTCGCCCAACGAGAACGGCGCCCTGCCGATCGTCTCCATTCTGCCGGGAAGTCGAGCCGTCAGTATAGCTTCCGGCCCCCGTGAGTCGCCCCGTTCCCGTCCGGCCCTCCCGCTCCCGCGAGGCCGAAATGATGCGAGCGGATCATGGAACCGCGCGCGGCCGCGGCGAATCATCGGCGACGGAGGAGAGTTCTCCCGAAGTGCGATACGGCTACGACCCGGGATGCTCGCGTCCGCCCGGCGGCGGTGCGGGCGAGGACGCTGTCCTCGAGGTCGCAAGTGCCCTCGGCCTGACGCTCGAGGAGATCGAGGAGCCCGGAGGCTGCGGCCGGGAGGCCCGTGCGATGAACGCGATCCCGGCCTACGCCCGGGTGGGGCGTCTTCTGGCCGTGGCGGCCCGGCAGCTCGCGGCGCGGGGGGATGCCTCCGTCCCGCCGTCCGTCGTCACGCCGTGCAGCGCCTGCTTCCGAAACCTCTCTCGCGCACGGAACTCTCTCGCGACGCACGCCGACCTCCGGGACAGGGTGGCCGAGGAGCTCGCCGTCACGGGACTCTCCCTCGACCCCGGATCCGTACGCGTCCGCCACCTCCTCGACGTCCTCTACGAGGACGCCGGCCCCGACGAGATCCGCCGGCGCGTCACGAACCCCCTGACGCACCTTCGCGTCGCGCCGTACACCGGCTGTCTCGTGGCGCGGAGCGGGATCCCGGAGCCCGGCCTCGAGAACCCCGGTCCGCCGGGCCGCCTCGAGGAGATCCTGTCGGCCCTCGGCGCCGAGGTCGTCGACTTCCCTCTCAAAGCCCACTGCTGCGGAGGCCGCGCCGCGGAAGCGAGCGAGGAGGTTGCCACCTCGCTCCACCACCGGATCCTGCGGAGCGCCGCCGACCACGGGGCCGACGTGATCGTCGTCGTCTGCCCCCGCTGCCTGCGCAACCTCGAGGCCGGCCAGGAGCCGGTCAACCGGAGATTCCGGACCCGCTTCGCGATTCCCGTCCGCTACTTCACGGACCTCGTGGCCGAGGCCCTTGGGGTCAGGTCTTGATTTTCTATTCTGGCACGGATCGGACGATCGCCAGCGAGGGGTAGCCGACGAAGTGGTAGAGGTTCGCCGGGGCCGTCTCGCCGAGGCCGTC
>CALBDV010000365.1 GCA_937927565.1 uncultured Holophagales bacterium | reverse complement strand
GAGCCACGACTTCCGGTGACCGAGCCGACGCGGAGGTGTCCGAGAGAAGGCGGGCCTCCTACGGAGAGGTCTTCCGTCTCGTGCGCACCCGCCCGTCTCGACGAGCTTTCGCCGCGCCCGCGGGTGGCGCGGCTCTCGACTTCAGCAGGTCCGGGAGCTCGTCCAGGGAGCCGACGGGTAACGCCGTGATCCGCTCCTCCAGCGGGAAAACGTGACGACCTGGATAGACGACGTAGAGATGAGATAGCCCCAGGTCCTCCATCGCCACTCGCATCGAACGGCTGATCACGGGCTTCTCTGCGAGCTTGACCTCGACTCCGTACCGGCGCCCCCCCACCACGAGAAGGAGGTCGAGCTCGGCCCCGCCGTGTGTCGCCCAGAAGTACGCGTCGGCCGGCCCGACCGAGCCGAGGATCTGCTCGATCACGAATCCCTCGAAGGAAGCCCCGACACCAGGGTGCCCCAGCAGCGCGCCGCGGTCCGGAAGGGAGAGCAGATGGTGCAGGACGCCGGTGTCGCGGACGTAGATCTTCGGGGCCTTGACCTGCCGCTTCGCCACGTTCTCGAACCACGGCTGGAGCTGACGGACCATGTAGGTGCCCGTCAGGAGGTCGAGATACGAACGCACCGTCTTGTCGGTCAGCCCCATGGACCGTCCGATGTCCGACCCGTTCCACGTCTGCCCGTGCGAGTGAGCGAGCATCGTCCAGAACCTCCGGAGCGCCGCTGCCGGAATGCCGATGCCGAGCTGAGGCACGTCTCTCTCGAGGAAGGTCCGGACGAACCCTTCGCGCCACGCGAGGCTGTCGGCCTCCGACCGGGCCAGGAAGGAACGCGGGAAGCCGCCACGCCCCCAGAGCCGCTCCCAGCGACGCGGCCCCGCCTCCGCGAGGCCGAACCCGCCCAGCTCCACGAACTCCACTCGCCCGGCCAGGGTCTCGGAGGCCCCTCGGACGATCGCCGGCGACGCGCTGCCGAGGACGAGGAAGCGGGCCGGCCTCCCGGGCCTGTCGGCGAGGACCCTCAGGACCGGCAGCAGCTGGGGCAGAGCCTGGATCTCGTCCAGGATGACGAGGCCCCGCAGGGAGCCGAGGTAGAGCTCCGGGTTCGCGAGCCGGGCCACGTCGCCGGGCGATTCCAGGTCGAAGAAGGTCGCCTCACGTCCCTCGGCGAAACGCCGCGCGAGAGTGGACTTCCCGCACTGCCGCGGCCCCAGGAGCGCGGTGACCGGCGAACGGCGGACCGCGTTGGCGAGCCGGGCGAGGGCTGCGGGCCGGTCGAGCACGCAACCATGGTATCAGGAAATTTCGGATGTGAGCTCCGAGATTTCCTTTCAGTGGGCGCTCGGCGGCGACGACGAGGTCCCCGACCGAGTCGACGGCGATCCCGCCGATGCCCCGAAAGCCCGCAGGCGAATCGGCGGCGATATTCGAGGCCACCGCCTCGTGACGTGGGCGGTACCAGCCCCAACGCGGAGACCCGCACGGCGGCATCCTCGCAGCGGCCGACCTCGAGCGCGCTCCCGACGGGGCGAAGGTGAAGACCGAGGACGTCATCGTCGTACGCCAGCGTCCCGGTGCCGCGAGGCGAACCGATCGCGCGGGACCTGCGTTTCGTCCATGCGCAGGACCATCAGAAAGGAAATGCCATGCGCGCCACCCGGATCTCCCTGAGCCTCGGAATCGCGGTGCCGATCCTGTACCTCTTCGCTCTCCTGGCCGGCGCCGCGTCCTATCCCGGTTACAGCCACGTGACGCAGTACGCGAGCGAGCTCGGAGGTCCCGGCGCGCCCCTGCCCTGGATCTTCAACTCAGGGATCATCGCCGCCGGCCTCGCCGCGCTGGCGGCTGGCCCCGGCTTCTTCCTCGCGCTCCGCCGCCTCGGAGGCGGACGCATCCCGGCGACCCTGTCGGGCCTCGCGATCTCGCTCTGGGGCGTGGCGATGGTCCTCGGCGGCTCCTTTCCGATGCCGGACGAGAGGCACGGCGGATTCGGCCTGGGCCTCGGGCTCCAGGTGGCGCCGCTCCTCGTCCTCTGGGGGCTGCGCCGGGCCCCCCGCTTCGAGCGGCTGAGGTTCTTCCTCCTCGTCGTGTTCCTTTCGATGACCACACTCTTCGCCGTGATGATGGGCGTGGGGGGCCTCGTCACGCGGGCCAACGTCGGCCTCTGGCAGCGCGGAAACGCGCTCGTGTCGATCCCGTGGATCGGGGTCGCCGCCTTCGCGCTGCGCCGGCGGCTTCCCGCCTGACGGGGCGGGCTCGG
>CALBDV010000364.1 GCA_937927565.1 uncultured Holophagales bacterium | reverse complement strand
CGTCAACCGGTCGCGCAGGAGCTCGGCGCCCTCGCGCGTCTCGGCGATCGCGCGCACGACGCGCCGGGCGAGGAGGCCCTCGTCGTCCCCGGCGCAACACGGCGATGGCAGGTCGGCGACCGCGGAGGCCGCGTCGAGAACGTCTCGAAGGCAGGGCGCAGCCTCCTCGAACGCACGAGCGGCCGTCCCCGAGTCGAAGACCTCCCCTTCAACGTAGAGCGCGTACGCCAAGCGCACCAGCGTTTCCGTGTCGAGACTGTCGAAGTCGAGTTCGGTCACCATGCCAGCCTCCGGACGGTACTCTACCGCCAATCACCCGAGAGCTGGAACGCACCCCAGTAGTAGGGGTGCGCCCATCGCGCTCCAAGCGACCCTGAGCGTACGGCCCGCTGCGCTCCGGCGAGCGCGGTGGCCTTGGACTGCCCGGCAACCCAACGCTGGATCACGTCCTCGATGAGACGCCGGCCGGCTTCCGCCGGGAAGCCCCACAGCGCTGAGACGACGCTCGCGATGTCGGACGCGAGCAGACGTCGCACGATGCCGAGCGTCTCCTCGCCGGGCGAGAGGATGCTCCTCCCGCTGACGCAGAAGGATGCGATGACGAGGTCGGCAGCGAGGCCGGATCCTCCGAGCTGTTCGGCCGTGAGGTAGACCAGGCTGGCGCCCGGTGAAGCGCCAATCGAAACCCCGCTCTGCTCCGGTGCCGCGGCGACGAACCGGCCATGCCCGTGGAGGTAGATGAATCGCCACGCCGGTGCTGCCTTCATGCACGCGAGGAGCTCCTCGGTGTCGGCCGAGCGCTCGAAGCGCCGGGTGTCGATGCCGCGCTCGCGGAGCGCACGTTCGACCGCGTCGAGGTGGCGCGTCAGGAGCGCCACCCTGTCAGCATACTCAGCGCCAGCGATCAGTCCCACCGGATCCGGCGGGACACGTGGCCGGCGACAGCAGAGAGGGAGATAGCCGGCGGCAGGAACATGGCTAACGGTGTACCGGTCGAGGACGCACTCCCCGGATGATCCGAAGGGGACGATCTGGAGCGGCACCGCATGGAGTACCCCATACGATGCGACGCACAGGTGGGTTCCGGACGGGACCGCGGTGGGCAGCCACGCCACGAGCGGGGAGAGCCGAGCGAGGAGGACGTGTTCATCCCCTTTGAGGACGCCGCTCTGGAAGCGCCCCGGACGAAATCGGGACACTCCGAGGAACAGCTCACGGATCGACTCCTCCACGTCCGATCCGACATCCACGCGCAGCGCCTCGGGTTCCGAAGCGCCCACCCGCGTCAGGAGGACGTACCACGACGTTCCGTTTCGGACGAACTCGACGAGGACGGCCGGATGGCCGGCCCGGGCCAAGACGTCGCGAACCTGGTCGAAAGAGACGTGCGCATCTCCGACGGCACCGGCCTCACGTAGGGCGACCCGTGCCCGGAAACGCTGAAGGAGCTCCCAGGCGAGACGTCGCTCGCCGCGCTCGACCCGCACGGCGAAGCAGCGCTCGAACAGTGACGTGTCGTCCAGGGTGGTGAGGGCGAGCGCCTCGTCGGCCGACGGTGCGGACGCGTGGAGCAGGTCCCGGATGCCGAGTCCGCGCTCGTGCAGGCCCGCAGCGACGTCGAGGTCGGAGGTGCCGTCTTCGAAGGGGGCCCCCGTGGAGGAGCGCACCCACGACCGGAGCGTCGCAATGCGCGGATTCTCTTCGGGCACTTCGGCGAAGAAGCCCGGGACGAGGCCGTCCCGAAATGCCGTCCGCGCCTGATGCTCGGGGGAGGTCGCGCCCGTCGAGGTGGCAGAGCCGGAGCCGGCCTGCTCGTCAGCGAGCACGTGCAGAACGGACTCCACTCGCTCGGTAAGGATGAGGCCCAGTCCGCGCAGCGTGCCGCGGGAGATGTTGAGAAGCGCTGGGTAGTGATCCGTGACGACGCGGAGGAGCTGGTCGCGGTGGCGCTGCGCTACCACAGCATCGATCCGGTCGTACTCCCCGGAGAAGAGCGGAGCGCCTTCGGCATATGCTTCGAGGGCCGCTACTGAGCAGTCCGCGTCGACGAGGTGCTCGGAGAGAAACTGCGTCCAGAGTTCGACCCCCAGGTCGCGCGTA
>CALBDV010000363.1 GCA_937927565.1 uncultured Holophagales bacterium | reverse complement strand
ATCCGGCCTTCAGCGTCTGAGCCTTCGCCGGCACGGAGACGCCGAGGGCCATGCACGCCAGCGCCAGGCCGAGCGCCGGGAAGAGGCGAGACCCGCGGTCTCGTCCCGTCTTTCCGCCGGGCCCCGGGGCGCGGGCGAGCACGACCCCTCCCGGGTTCACTGGAAGTAGCCGGTGATATCCAGGATCAGGTTCACGCCCGACGGGCCCGGCTCGAACGCCGCCACGACGTTGATGTCGGGCGTCCCTGCCGTCACAGGGACGATCGCCCCGTTCGCGAGGTTCTCCCCGGCGATGAAGTTGACCGTCGAGACGTTCGGGTACGGCGTGTTGTACGGCCAGAGCGCCACGAATCCGCTGTTCGCCGGGTCAGCGACCGTCACGTTGAAGGCGACGGCCGCGGCGGACGTCGGAACGAAGCACGGGGACGCTCCCTTGATGGAGAAGGCCCTCACGACGCCGTTCGGCATCACCGTGCTGTAGCCGCCGAGCCCACTCCTCGTGTCGACGACGCGGCAGGGGGTGATGGGGTAGAAGGAATAGGGGCCCGCCCCCATCGCCTCTGCGGGCAGGAACGTCGTGATCACCGCTGCGACCGCGACGAGGGCGGCGGGGACCCCCGCGATCGGCCGAAGTCTCTTTGTCATTGTGGCTCCCTTCCGGGCCCGGAGGCCCCGTCAGCGAAAGTATCCGTTAACGTCGACGATCATGTGAACCGAACCCGCGGTCTGCCCCGACGAGACGGAGAACGCCCCCTCCCCGAGCCCCAGGACGAGACCAACCGCACGGTTCTTCCCCGGCTGGAACTCGACCGTGGTCGTGGGGGGGGCGGAGCCCGTCCCCGGGTAGAGCGTAGCGTATCCGGGATCCGTGGCGTCCGCCGCCGTCACGTTGAGGCTGAGCCCGGTCGCGTCCGACGGGAGGCCGCAGCTCCCGAAGGCGACGGCGAACGAGCGGCTCGCCCCGGCCGCGAGGGCGGGGCCGCCGAAGGGGCCGTCCGGCCCGCGAGTATCGAGGAGGCGGCAGGGCGTGATGGAGTGGAGCCGGGGCCCCCTCCACCCGAGCTCGACGACCTCGAAGTCGCTCGCCTTGACGCTCGCGAAGGCGGGGTTCAGGACGCCGTTGTCCCACCGGGTATCGTAGGTGCCCTGGACGTAGAGGTCGCTCCCGTTGTCGGCGACGATGAGACCGTAGGTCTTCATCGCCTGGAAGATCCGTTGCACCTCGGCCGGGAAGCCCGAGATGTCCCGATCCGCCTTCAGCCGGAGCCGCATCCCCATCGGGGGGGCTCCGGTCGTCGAGCCCGCCGTGTGCGAGGCCGGGTAGACGTAGCCGTTCGTGGACCGCACGGTCACTCGGAGCGCGTGCCGGATCGGGTCGGTCCCGAAGACCTCGTCGTAGCGGACGAGTCCAGGCAGGATCGCGAGGCCGGCGGCGTCGGCGCTCGTCCAGCCCTCGGGGCGGCGGGTGCTCGAGTCGAGCGGGAAGACCGCCCCGGAGCCGGCCTGCCAGCTGCAAGACGGCGAGCCCGCCGGAAGGCAGCGCGTGTTCCAGGTCTCGAAGAGAAGCCGGTGGTCGCGGTCGACGACGAGCATGTGCTTGTCTCCGCCCACCGACGCGTTCCCGGGGTAGCCGCCCTCGATCCACTTCGACTGCGTCTTCGCCTCCACCGGAATCGGATAGCCCGGCGGCCGTCCCGGCGCGCCGTAGTCGCTCTCGCTCGCGTAGTCGAACGCCATCGGCTCGAGGGCCTGGTCCCCGGGCACGGTCACGTAGACCATGCCGTAGATTTCTGGCGAAGGGCTCGAACCCCCGCCAAAGTCGGGGTGCATCCCCCGCGTCGGGCCGATGAACTGAATGAACGCCTCGCTGTTCGGATCGACCGGCGCCTGGTGGACGTCGACGTTCCACCAGTTGTCCGCGGGAAACAGCGGCAGCGGGCCGGGCAGCGCGCCTCCGCGGACGGCGCCCTGTCCGGCCGCTCCGGACGCCGCGAGCGCCGCGGCTGCGACCGCGACCTGCAGCACTCCCAGGACGGCCCTCTCAGCGGTAGTAGCCATTCACGTCCAGAATCACGTTCACGGTGCCGACGTCCTGGTGGTTTCGGACCGACAAGAGGTTGGCGGTCAAACCGATGGTGAGGTTCACCGCGCGGTTCTTCCCCGGGACGAAGCTGATTGTGTTCGTGGCCGGCTCCGCCCCGTTGCCCGGATAGAAGTTCAGGGAGCCTGCCGCCGTCGCGTCCGCGACCGTCACGTTGAGGGAGATCCCGACTGCGTCCGCCGGGATGCCGCATCCTCCGTTCGAGACGGTGAAGGAGCGCGTCTCCATTGCCACGAGCGCCGGCCCCCCGAAGGGCCCGTTCGCGTTTCGGGTGTCCGCGAGACGGCACGGGGTCATCGTGTAGAACTTCGGACCGGCCGGTCCTCCCGTGCAGGAGGCGGGGCGGACGGCATCCCAGTCCGGGCATCCCGCGGTCCCGATCCCGAAGGACCCCGTCGATGGGTAGGTGACCTCGGTGCCGGAGGAATCCCTGAAGGTGAAGTAGTAGCGATGGCAACCAGTCTGGAGTCCGGTCACCGAAACGGACCAGGCCCCGCTCGTTCCCGTACCGCGGCTGAGGCTCATCGCGTAGCAAACCCCGTCGATGTCGACGGAGGCAGCGCTCGGCGCTGCCGTGTCGTACCAGTTCGCCCAGAACTCGATCGGGTTTGCCTGCTGCGGGTAGTGGGCGCCGGAGGGGATCTTCGGAATAGGCGAGTTCGAGCCCCCGAAGTCGTTTACGTAGAGGGTTTCGGAGACGCCCATCCCGACGGCGCTTCCCTGCGTCAGGATGTTCCAGCGGTGACCGTTCTCCGGGGTGAAGACGCACGCGGAGGACGTGGCGGGCTCGTGGAGCCACGCATAGAAGGCGGAGTCCACCGAGCCGTAGCCGCCGGCGATATTCTCCCCGCTCCCGCTCGTCCCGAAGAGGGCGATCCTCGCGTTCCACGCCGTACACGCCGGGTTGCACGTCCGGCTGCCGCCCACGCAGGCGCAGGAGGCGTTCCCGTTGCACGAGCCCGGATACAGCGAGTTGATGTTCGAGACGACCGTGCACGCCGAGTTGTGGGCGAAGTACGCCTGCCGGAGCATCTCGTCCGCGTGGAAGCGGGCCGCCCTTGCCACGTTCCCGTTCCAGATGAGCGGGGCGACCACGGAGTAGCAGGCGGCGTCGGGGCAGTTCGAGTCGCAAGCTGCCATCTCGACCTGCGGCGCGACCCGGGCCCTGTTCACCCATTCGTGAAGGACTCTCTCCCCCCAGTTCGGGAATCCGTTGACGGGCTCGCCCGCGAGGACGGGCTCCACGGGAGCCTCCTTCCCGACAGCCGGCGATTCCGCATCGGCGGACCGGGCCTGCACCGGTGGAGCGAGCCATCCACCCGTCTGTCGATCCCGATGCTCCGTGGCATCGGCATCCCCGGCCGCGAGTGGAAGCACGCAGAGGAGGGCGCGTAGGGCGAGACGACGGAATCCGGGTGCACTCATGACAGCCTCAGCGGTAGTAGCCGTTGACGTCGACGACGAGGTTCACCGTCCCGGAGAGCTGGTCGTTCCGGACGGAGAGGACGCCGCCGACGAGTCCGACGTTCACGTTGTTTGCCCGGTTCTTCGAAGGGACAAAGGTGATGGTGTTCGTTGCGGGGGGCGTCCCACTGCCGGGGAAGAGCCGGAGCGAGCCGGCGACCGTCGCGTCAGCGACCGTCACGTTGAGGGAGACAGCGGCCGCGTCGGCCGGGACCGAGCAGCTGCCGCTCGAAACCGTGAAGGACCGGGTCGTCGACGCCGCGAGCGCCGGCCCCCCGAAGGGACCGCTCGCGTTGCGGGTGTCGACGAGACGGCATGGCGTGATGGTGTTCAGGCGTGTCGGCGACCCGGAGGCCGTGTAGAGGAAGCCGCCCGGGATCGACGCCGTGGCCCCTCCCGGGTTCGTCACGACGACGTCGGCCGGGCCGATGGGCCGGGCCGGCGTCCTCGCCGTCAGGGTCGAGCCGTCCACGAGCGTCACCGACGTCGCGGCCGCCCCCCCGACCGACACGGTGGCGCCGGCCAGGAAACCGCATCCGCCGAGCGTGACGAGGGTGTTTCCGCCGGCGGTACCTGTTCGGGGAGAAACGCTGGACAGGAAGAAGCCGTCACACGCCGAATAGGAGTAGCCGCTCCGGAGCGTCGCCGTCTGCTGGTCGGGGTTCATGACGACGACGTCGACGGCGCCCACGCTCGAGGCGGAGGGTGTCGTCACCGTGAGCTGCGTCGCGCTGTTGAACGTGATGGAGGCCGCGATCTTCGAGCTCGGCGTGCCGAAGACGTTGTTGGACGGGAGCTCGACGAACGCCACCGTGGCCCCGTTCACGAAGTTCGTGCCGGTGATGGTCAGGACCGTGCCGCCCGCGAGGATCCCCGAGGCGGGAGAGACGCTCGTGACCGTCGGGGCCGGGACCCCTATGGCGAAGACGCACCCTCCCGCGTTGTCGGCAACCGAAATTGCGGGATCGAGGTATCGAGTCAGCGACTCCGGGTGAAAGACCTTCCCGGCGCTGCAGCCGGAGAGAAGGTGGCAGTAGCTCATCAGCGTACCCTTCGCTGAGACGCCGTTGTAGACCGCCGTAGACGGGCAGGCCACTGACCCACCGAAGCAGTCTGGATTCGGGGGAGTCTGGACCTCGACCCAGCAGGTGTCCGGCTTCGGATCAGCGTAGCAATGCGTGTGCGGCGACGAGAAGTTGTGTCCGATTTCGTGAGCCGTGATCCCGGTATCCGCGACCTCGGTATTCGTCCCCAGATAGACCTGGTTGAAGCTATAGCCTCCGTAGGTACCACCAGAAAAGACGATCCCCTTCTCACAAAGCGCGTCGAGCCATGCGATGCCGGACGCTCCGGCCGCTGTCTTCCCTGACAGCATCATCGCGATAGCCCGCCGGACTGACTGGTAATGGACCCGCCAGTACTCCGAGAACTCCGTGAGCTGCGCACCGTTCGCGCAGACAAATCCTGGACCGCACGGCGACGGCGCCTGCGCCCATGGATCGGTCGTTGTAGACGGCCGCAGGATCGTGTAACCCTGAAGCAGCTTGAGACCGACATCCCGCTCGTAGATGAGATTCATCTGCGCGAAGAGGTTCGCGATGTACGACGTTGCGCTCGCTGCGTTGTTGGAGAACTTGAGGTTGAGAAACTCGTTATCCGTATCGACCGCCACGACCATGGCGAGGGTTGTCGGCCTGGGGGCAAGCGCAACCGCAGGCGTTCCGGAGGTCGAGGGCTCATGGAGCGTGCGGCGACCGAAAGAGGGAAGCAACTCGTCCTGGCCGCAACGCCACGGCGGCAACTCCGAGGCGCCAGGGTCTATAAAGGCGTCTCTCCGTCCGAGCCCGTACACGCCCGCTGCATCGGGAATCTCGCGCAGTTCGTAGTTCTCATCGGCCCTTGTCATGAAGGAGCGAAGTGTTCCTCGAACTGGATCCAGGCTCGTTAAGAACCGTCCCGAGGGGTCTTCGTCGAACCGCCCCATGAAGTAGAGATTCACCGATCTTGGTATCTCTCGCTCGACCCCGTCCTCGATCACCACGATCTTCGCGTCGGGCGCGTACACGTCGAACCGGCGAAGGACGACCCGGGCCCGCTGGCCCGGAGAGACCGGCCAGTCGTCGACGCGAAGGGTCTCCTCGGGAGCGAGGGCCTGGAGCCTCGTGGCGACGCGTTCGTCGAACCTCACGAGTTCCATCTCGCTCCTGCCGTCCGGAGCCTCGACGATCGGACCGAGGGGGGCCGCGCGGAGGATCTCCGCGTCCGCCGGTCTCGCCGCCACCGCCGGGAACCCCGGCCCGCCCGCCGCGAGGACGGCCAGAAGCAGGAATCGCGCAACCCTCATCAGACCCCCTACCGGGCGAAGCGGCAACCGGACGCGATCGCTCGCGTCTTCTAATCTAGTCCCATCGAGGCAGGCATTCCACCGAAACGAAATCACTGTGGGCGCACCCCCTCTTTCCGAAGTGTCGAGAGGTAACGCGTCTGGGCCGGCCGACCTTGTCCTTCGCCGCAATGGTTCGGCGTCCGACAGGGCCCGGACAGGAATCTCCTCGATCGGGGTCCAGTAGGCAGGTCCCCGTCGGAAGGGTAAGGTTTCCTCGGCTCATGACTCACGGCCGCCGCCCCGTCTCCGCGCTCCGGGCATTCGCACTCTTGGCCCTCGTCGCGCCCGACGCCCCTGCCCAGCTCGCCGTCTACACCGATTCCCTCCAGAACGGCTTCTCCGACTGGTTGTCGGGAACGAGGGACCTCGCGCAGACGGACGTCGTCCCCTCCGGGACGGCCGCGATCTCGTTCGAGCCCGACAGCCGAGTCAGGCTCTTCTTGCACCGGGACGCGGGCTTCACGGGGACGGTGCACGAGGAATGGCCCTCTCGGACGATGACACCTACTGGAAGTAGCCGGTGATACCGAGGATCAGGTTGACGCCCGATGGCCCCGGCTCGGACGCCGCGACGACGTTGATGTCGGGAGACCCGGCCCTCACGGGGACGATGGCGCCGTTCGCGAGGTTCTCGCCCGCGATGAAGTTGATCGTCGAGACGTCCGGGTACGGCGTGTCGTAGGGCCACAGCGCCACGAACCCGCTGTTCGCCGGGTCCGCGATGGTGACCTTGAAGGCGACGGCCGCCGCTGACGGCGGGACGAAGCACGGGGACGGGCCCTCGATGGAGAAGGTCCTCCGTACGCCGTTCGGCATCACGGTGCTGTATCCGCCGAGGCCGGCCCTCGTCTCGACGACCCGGCAGGGCGTAATGCGGTAGGAGGATTCGAGGCCGTCCGCGTCGGCGGACGCCGAGCAGAGGCCGCTTGCGAGCGCCAGGGCCGCTGCAATCCCGGTCTTCATCGCCGCCTCCTCAGCGGTAATAGCCGTTCACGTCGATGATGAGATGGACGGTGCCAGTGGCCTGGTAGTCCACGACCGACAGGACGCTCCCGATCAGGCCCATGTTGACGTTGTTCGCGCGGTTCTTGCCGGGAACGAAGCTCAAGGTGTTCGTTTCAGGGGCGGGGCCTGTTCCGGGGTACATCGTCAGCGTGCCGGGAGTCGAGGCATCCGCTACGGTGACATTCATCGAGAGGGCCACGGCATCCGACGGGACGCCGCAGCTACCACCGAGGGCGAAGCTGCGAGTGGCCGTCGCCGCGAGCGCCGGGCCTCCGAAAGGACCCGTGGGGTTACGGGTGTCCACGACCCGGCAAGGGGTCACACTGAAGAAGCGGGTCGCAGTGGTCGGGGCGAACGTGGCCGTCACGTTGCGCGCCTGCGACATGGTCACCTGGCAGGTCCCGGCTCCCGAGCAGCCTTCGCCAGACCAGCTCGTGAACGCCGAGCCCGCGGCGGGCGTCGCCGAGAGCGTCACGACGGTGCCGTAGCTGAAACTCGTGGTGCAGGTCGCTCCGCAAGTGATGCCCGCCGGATCGGACGTCACCGTCCCGCTTCCGGTTCCCGCTTTCGCGACGGAAAGCGTCCGCGGCGCGCGGACCAGTGTTTGCCCCACATTCGACCACGAGGAGGCATACAACGATCCGCTACATGTATCAGTGGCCCGCACCCGGTAGTAGTAAGTCGTGTCGCTTGCCAAGGTGTGAGTGAACATGGCGCCCGTGTCGCTCCAGCTCCAGGTGCTGGCGCTTCCGAAGGCCGGGTCCGTCGACTCCTGGATCTCGTATGTGTTCAGGGGGCTCGTCGCCGTCCACGAGATCGTGTAGCCCGTCCCACTCGTGCCGGACGTCGGTGCGGTGAGTGTGGGGCCGGACGGGGACACGCAGCTCGTCTTCCGTATCAGAACATCATCAACATAGCTGCCGTAGTAGGCGTTGCCGGACGGATCGGACGTAAAGTTGAGTCCAATCCATACACTTGGCTGGCCGACCACACTGCCAAACCAATTGAAATCGAGCAGCTCCCTGACCCAAACAGAAGAGGTCGACGCCTTGATGAAGTCACCGGAGAAGCTCGCACCGTTGGTCGATACACCCAAGTAGACGTAGTCGAACGTCGCCTCGACGCCGGACCACAACCATAGCTCCATCCACGCGCGCTCGGCGTTGGCGAGGGAGAAAGGCCC
Organism: uncultured Holophagales bacterium; assembly: GCA_937927565.1. Taxonomy (GTDB): domain Bacteria; phylum Acidobacteriota; class Thermoanaerobaculia; order UBA5066; family UBA5066; genus UBA5066. The sequence goes on along the minus strand of CALBDV010000363.1, from coordinate 3,189 downwards.
GTAGATAAGCCATGTGCTCATCGAATTCGCATAGTAGCCGCAGCTCGGCTGCGGTAGAGAGCCTCCCGCGGCGCACCACGCTTTGCCAGTTGCGTTGCCGGAAACGTTGCAGGTTGACCGGCCCCATTGTGTGCTACCGCCGGAGACAGTCCATCCAGGTGGCGGGAACGACCCCTCGAAACCCTGGTTCGTGACGGCTACCGGCGTGCCCGAGAAAGCAATCTCGACGGCACGGCAGGCGCGCTCCAGGTTGGCGCGCTCGGCGAGCGTCCAACCGTTGTTGATGGCGGCCTGCTTGAGCACATCGTACAGGTCGTAGTAATCCGCACCGGGAAAGAGTAGGCCCACCTGCGCTTCGTAGAACAACGCCGCGACCTTTGTGATGCCAAGGCCGCCGACAGTCCAGCCATTGAAGCTGTCGCCATCGGTGAGCAGGTAAGCCAACTTGTTGCCGACACCAGAATTGTAGTGGACACCACGCAAATCGCCATCGGCGGTGTACCAGAGCGAGCTGAGCCGGCGATCTGGCTGGCCGAATTCCGGGGGATTCTTCATGTTTCGATAGGACGAAACCGGCAAGTCCTCGCCCACGATCCACCTCACCGCTGGTGTGTCTGTGCCAGCCCCGTTGCCGAGATCCACGAGCTCGCCGAAAATGTCCGATAGGGATTCGTTGATCGCGCCGGACTCGCCCCAGTAGATCAGAGCCGACTCGGAGCTCGTCACACCATGAGTTACCTCGTGGCCCACCACATCATCAGCGATGAAACCCGTCCCGAACATCATTCGGTTGTTGGTCTTGTCCCAGTAGGCGTTTTGCAGGGGGCAGGGTTCGGGCGGTGACTCGCAATACCGCACGAGTCCTTTCAATGTCATCCCTGTGCCGTCTACGCTATCACGGCCAAAATTGGACCAATAGAAAGTGTACACATCACCAAGGTAATCGTAAACGGTATCGGCATCAGGCAAACCAGTCGCGGCCTGGCCTTCAACTCGAACGGGTGCGCCGCAGGCGTCGCCGTACACGGCGCCACAGTCATAGACCTCTCTGTACTTGGCCGACATGATCTGTGAAAAGTGAAATGCGGTCTCGGCGCTCCGGGCATCGACGAGCACGAGTTCATCGATCGGCAGTGCCCGGCTTGTCACCTCGACTTGCCAGACGAGTCGGCTGCCGCCGGGGTTGCCGATTACCGAGGGTTCGTAGATCATGAGGATCGGCTCGCTGGCGACTAGGTCTTGCACCTGCGGCCCAAGCTCGGGCACCGTCAGAGCGAGCGCGCGCGCTTCGTCCGCGCCGATGATCGGAGCGATTGCGAAATCCGTGTGGTGAAACCTGGCGTCGTCCCGTGCCAGGTCGGAGAGCGCAAACTCCACGTCTCCGACCGTGTCGAGCTGGACGATGGCCGATGCGCTGAACACGGTGATTCCGCGGAACTCCTGGCTCAGCCGCAGGAACCGACGGCCGTCCCGCACCTTGATCCGGTCAGCGCGCAGCTGGACCGCGCGCTTCGCCACTCCGAAGGCGATCGCGTGCTCGGTTAGGAAGCGGGCGGCGCGCTCGCTCGGAGCCTCCGGACCGGCGATCGGCGGGAGGGTGAATGCGCCGCCTGGCGGCGCACCAACCGAGCGGAGCCAGCCCCGATCGCCGCGCGAGAGCCGTGGCGCCTCGCCCGGTCCCGTGCCCGTGGCTTGGGCCTGTATCACGCTGGGGTCCGGAATCCGGGCCGAGGCGAGCAGACGGGCCACCGCGGCCTCGACGGCCGGGTCGGGCGCTGTTGCCTGGGCCAATGCGGCGGTACCCGGCGGCCGCGCCGCAGCGAGCGCGCCGGGCGGGAGGGTCATCACTACAGGCTGCCGCTGGGGCGCAGGCGCTACTGCGGGCGGCGTCAACTGCCCTTCCATGACCCCCGGTGCCGCCAGGGCGAACGATGTCACCAGCAGCAGCTGCACGGACATCCGCTTTGTTCCGTTCATCCTCTTCTCCTTTGGGACAGCCCGCCTGCCTGTGAGGCCGCGAACCGGCGAGGCCATGCCGACAGCGCGGAGAACGAGCGTGGCACCGCGAGTCAGTTCCGCCTCTGCCATGATTCCTCCCAGTAACAGTTCAGGTTTCCAGGCTCGCACTCGGTCGCTCGGATGCCGTGCGGCGTCGGGCCGGACGCACTTGGAATGCTACGCCGACACTGAACCTTGTCTCTGTCGAGATAGCGGATCGCAGAACGGCTGGCGCGCAAGGGGAGGACAGTAGCAGCGACATGAGCCTCTCAGGGCCTCGCACAAGCCCGTTGTCCTCTCGCTTCCTCTGCGCCGCTCGGGATCGACGTCAAGCCGAAGGAGAGTCTCCCCGTGGCTCTTTTCGACAACCCCCGGAAGGACGGAGCCTGGAAGCTGATCCTCTTCCACCGGCCCCAGGACCAGCTCGGGCATGATTCCGTGTGCCCGGGCCTGACCGACCGTCTACAGGCGCACCGGTCTAGCTGCCCCGACCTGCCGGGAGTGGCTGGCCGAGGTCCTCCGGGAGGACCGGGAGCTGGACGCCGAGGAACTGCGTCGAGGCGCTTGGCCCACAGCTTGTCGAGCTGACGGCAAGGCGGGCCGTGCGAGCGAAGGGGGCTTGCCGGGCCCTGTGCCTCGAGGCCGCCAAGCTGGAGCGGCGGCGGGAGGTCCGGGTGGGTCCCGATGACTTGCCGGCTCAGCTGGACCTCGAGCGGTGGGGACTCCTTGAGGAGGTTCTCGCCCCTGTACCGGGGACCGAATCCAGACCTCCCAAAATAGGTTACGAACATGTTGGCGGAACTCGGGTTGCGCTCGGTCTCCTCGCCGGGTGGATCGGGCGAGGACTGTAGGCTTCTTACCGTCAGCCTGATGCCTCCGCGACCGGAACATGCGGGCTCAGCCCTCCTTGGCAGCGGGCCGGGACTCGAAAGGGCGACGGCAATCCGAGCGGGGCATGTCAAGAGCTCTGGAATCTGGGACTGCCCATCGAGATCCGGCGGCTTCTGCGCCAAGGGCTCGGGCCGCGTGGTCAGGGCCTTCAGCCGGAAAACGGTGCCAAGCGTGAAATCGTGAAGTCCTTCCGGGGGTTGGTTTCCAGCGAGGCAGATCTCGTCGGGCGCACTCTCACACTACGTAGTGTCGGAGGCTCACGGTGCGCCTTCCGTCTCCCCCTGGCCCTGACAGATAGAC
>CALBDV010000362.1 GCA_937927565.1 uncultured Holophagales bacterium | reverse complement strand
GGTCCCGCCGGGGCGGCCATCGCGGCGACGGAGTCGACCGCGGCGGCATCGCGAAACGCGATCTCCTCCCGCCTCGGCACCACGACCGGCACCGGCGCGGGTCCCTCGGCGACCGGGTCCGGCCCGGTCGCGAGCCGCTCCAGCCAGGTCAGACCCTTCATCTGCACCGCGACATTCCCGGCAAGATCGAAGAGGTCGACGTCCACCCCGCTGACCTCGTGCGCGCTCCGCTCGACGAGCGAGGGCCGGACCCAGGCCAGCATCTCCGGCGCGCAGGGGGAAGCGATGCGCAGCGTCCCGAGCGCCGCCGGCGCGCCGTCGGTCGACCCCGCGGCGAGCCTCAGAGCGTCGTCTAGGAGCGTCGGATGAAGGACGAAGCCGTCCCCGCCCCCACCGTGCAGCTCGACGACGCGATGTCCCTGCGCTCTGAGGTGGCCGGCATCGAGCCGCTCCCGAGCCGGTCCCGCGGCTGGGAACGCCAACCCCTGGAAGTGAACGGTCTCCTGCCCGCCGTCCTCGGTGTAGATCTCGAACGCGATCGCGTCGTGGTCGGTCGCGGACAACGCGATCCCGACCTCGGAGCCCCCGACGACGACCGGGGGACCCCAGACGATCTCGCGAAGCTCCAGCGGCAGCACCTCCGCGCGCGCCGGCATCGCGTCGGCGATCGCCGCCCGCGCCATCTCCAGGTACGCTGCGGGCGACAGGACCTTCTGACCGGCACGCTCGGTGACGAAGAGCTCGTCTCCCGAAAACGCCGATCGATAGACCTGCTCGTTCAGGTCCGAGGCGTTCCGGTGAAGCAGCGGATGCAGCACGGCCTCCGTCCGTCGCGTGGAAGGCGCTTCGGGCGCCGTCTCGACCCAGTACCGCTCCCTGGCGAACGGGTACACCGGGAGGCTCATGCGGCGCGGCCGCCTCTCGCCGTAGAGCTTGCTCCAGTCCGGCGCGAGCCCCTTCGCCCAGAGGTCCAGCAGGTTCGAGAGCTTGCCGCCGGCCAGCCACTTGTCGATGGTGGCTCGCAGGTCGACGTCGGTCCTGAAGAGAGAGAGGCCTTCGTGGCCTCGTCTCACCTGCCCCTGGACGGAGTCGTCGACGTCCTGGGCGCCGTCGAGGTACGCCTGCAGCCTGTCGGCCAGCTGCTCGAGCGAGCCGACCACGATCCCGAGGCGCTCTTCCATGGCCTCCCTTCCGACCTGGAGGGTGTACGCCATGGAAACGAGGTCGAGGGTGCCACGCCGGGCGTGAACCAGGTCCAGAAGCTCGCGCGCCTTCTGCCGAAGCTGCCCGGCTGTCCTCGCCGACAGGAGGATCGCCACGTTCTCGACCGCGATCGGCTCCTCCGCGGGCGCCTGATACTCCTCGACGATCATGTGGGCGTTCGAGCCGCCCGCGCCGAACGACGAGATGCCGGCAAGGCGCGGCACCTTCCTTCCGTCAATCACCGGCTGCTCCCAGCGCGTCGACGTCTGGTTGACGACGAACGGACTGGCCGGGAAGTCGATGTGAGGGTTCAGCTGCGCCGAATGCAGCGACGGGACGATCTCCTGGTGCTGCATCTGCAGCAGGACTTTCGTGAGCCCGGCGATCCCGGCTGCGGATTCGCAGTGGCCGATGTTCGACTTCGCGGAGCCGATCCGGCAGAACTGCGTATCCGAGGTGTACTGCCCGAACGCCCTGCTCAACGCGGCGATCTCGATCGGGTCGCCGAGCCTCGTTCCGGTGCCGTGCGCCTCGACGTAGCTGACGTGCCGCGCGTCGACCCGGGCCTCCGCCAGGGCACGGCTGATCGTCGCGGCCTGCGCCTGCGGGTTGGGCACGGTGTACCCGTTCGTCCTTCCGCCATGAGTCAGCGCGCTCCCGCGAATGACGCCGTAGATGTGGTCGCCATCCCGCCGGGCTTCGGACAGCCGCTTCAGCACCACCACACCGACCCCTTCGCCAGGAATGTACCCATCGCCGCCTTCTCCGAAGCTCTGGCAGTGGCCGTCGCTGGATATGAACTGCCCGACGCTGAGCATGAGGTACTTGTTGGGATGAACGCTGACGTTCACCCCACCGGCGATCGCGAGGTGGGTGTGGCGGAGCTTCAGGTCCTGACAGGCGATGTGCAGGGCCGTCAGGGAAGACGAGCACATGGTGTCCACGGTCATGGACGGACCCTGGAGATTGAGCGCGTACGAGACACGGTTGGCGATGCTCGCCAGGTTGCCTGCGAACCCCATCCTCACGCGATCGGCGCCGGCCTGCAGCCCGAGCAGCTGATACTCGCTCCACATCACGCCGACGTAGACGCCGACCGGGGCCGCCACGTCCCCCTCGTGGGGAACCTGGAGGCCGGCCCGGGTGTAGCCGGCGTCCTCGAGCGCCTGCCAGGCGTGCTGGAGGAACAGCCGCTCCTGCGGGTCGATGAACGTCGCGTCCCGCGGGGAGATGTTGAAGAACAGCGGCTCGAACTCGTCGACGCCGGCGATGAAACCGCCCCACTTGCTGTAGTGGCGCCCGCTGTCGCTGCGGTCTTCGCTGTAGTACTGGCGCCAGTCCCAGCGGTCCGGGGGCACCTCGATGATGCAGTCTCTGCCCTCCCGGAGGTTCTTCCAGTATTCCTCGACGTTCCGCGCCTCGGGATAGCGGCCGCTCAGGCCGATGATCGCGATGTCGTCCCGCTCGGCCTGCGGGACCTGTGCGGAAGCCTCCGGGCGAACGAACCGTCGGGTCGAGACCGACGCCGACGACGCGGGCGGACCCGCCGGCGCGGCGCCGCGGTTCGTCCGGAGAATCGTCGAGAGCTGCGTCGCATGTTGGGCGACGAAGTACCTGGTCAGCTCGGTCAGCGTCCGGTACTCGAAGAAGAGCGTCTTCGAGAGGGGCCCGAACGTCTCTTCGAGCCGGCTCGTGAGCTTCATCGCCAGCATCGAGTCGATGCCGTATTCCTCCAGCGCCACCGCTGGATCGATCCGGTGCGCCGGCGTCTTCAATACCGCCGAGCACTCCTTGCGGAGGAGCTCCTGCGCTCGCTCCTCGAGCGTCCGGGCGTCTTCCGCGTCCAACGGCGCGACCGGGACGGCCTCCGGCTGCCGCTGCGGGCGGGGGGCGACGGCACCGCCGGCCAGCAGGCTGTCGCGGAGCCGCACGAGGTCGCCCTCCAGGACCAGGATCTGACCGTACGGCAGGGCCAGGCAGCGGTGGAAGGCGCGCAGCCCGCACGCGGTGCCCATCGGCTGCAGACCGGTGGACTCCCGCAGGAGGTCCTGCGTCGCCGCGTCCATCGTCATCCCGCCGGACTGCCACAGCGGCCAGTTGATGGAGCGCGTCCGGCCATGTCGCCGTCCCGCCGCGACCTGCGCGTTCCGGTGCGCGGCGAAGTGATCCAGGAACCCGTTCGCCGCGGCGTAGTCGGACTGTCCCACGCTGCCGATCGCGCCGGCGATCGACGAGAAGAGCACGAAGAAATCGAGTTCCACGTCCCGCGTGGCCTGGTCGAGATGGAACGTGCCGGCGACCTTCGGGACCAGGACGCGGCTGAACTCCGGGCCCGTCTTCTTCAGGATGAAGCCGTCGGCGATCATCCCGGCGCTGTGGAGGATCCCGTCGAGCCGTCCGCACTCCTCCCGGATGCCCGCGACGAGCCGCCTCACGTCGTCGAGGCTGACGAGATCGACCTGGCGATAGCTCAGGCGTCCCGCTTCCGCCGACAGCCCGTCCAACCGGGCCTGCCTTGCCGGCGTCAGCCTGGAACGCCCGGTCAGCACGACCCTCGCACGGGGGGCCTGGGCGAGGATCTCCTTGGCGAAGAGGACTCCCAGCCCCCCCCGCCCCCCCCCCCTCCAGTAGACGCCCCCCACCCCGGAATTCGTGGGGAGCCACTCCTGATCCCTCTGCACCTCCTTGCCGCCCGACACGCTGCGCGACTTTGTGGACGCCACCGGCATTCCCGTTGCCGAGACGA
>CALBDV010000361.1 GCA_937927565.1 uncultured Holophagales bacterium | reverse complement strand
CGGCCGGCCTCGACGCGGAGTCGGAAAGCCCGGGAGAGCCCGAGCGCGAGCAGGGAGCCGTCCTCCTCCGGCGGACCCCCGACAAAGAGTCCGCCTTCGTTCGGGCATCCGTAGGCGAGTCCGACGGAATCGAGGCTTGTTCCTCCAAGCCGCCAGACCCGGACCGGGTTTGCGAATGCCGATACGTTGTAGATCCCGAGCAGCTGGCTCCCGACGGCGACGAGAGGCGCGACGCTCTGCGTCCTCGGGTTGGGCTCGATGCGCGGCACTCTTGCACGCCACGCCCAGTCGGACTCCCCCGGTCGCCAGAAGGAAACCTCGTGCTCTGGGCCGTGATGGTTGTCGCACAGGACGAAGACACCCCGGTCGGTCGAGCGGACGACGACCGGGGGCTGCCCGAGGGGCGGAAGGACACTCCTGCCCCCCGGTTGCGACCAGCCGAAGAACTCACTCCCGCTCCAGCAGAGGAACGACTTCCCCGCGGCACACGCTCCGTCCAGACGCAACGTTGCGGGTGTGAACGGACCGCAGAACGACCACATGGAGCAGATACCGTAGCACCGCTCGCGCGTTCCATCAGAGGGCGAGGTGCATCCCGGGTGATTCAAACAGGGAGGTCATGTTGATAATGACGGGCTGACGAGGTGAACCGATGAGCGGCGTGCACCGATTCCCTGTCGACTTCGCGCCACCGGCCGTCGTGGTTCCCGACCACGGCTTCTCCCTCTTCGAAGGAGATCCTGTCGACTGCATCTACGCCTTCCTCGGGCTCCACAGGGGCAGAGTGCTTCGGTTTGCCCTGTTCCTTCTCGCGGTGGTGGCGGCAACCTGGGGTGTCGAGGCCCTCCTTTCCCTTCGCGACGCTCTCGCGGGCAGGCTCCCGGCGGCGAAGCTCTTCCTTCGCGACTTCTCGGCGATCGCCCAGGTTCTCGCGGGAATCCCCCTCCTCCTCCTCGCGGAGCGGTTCGTCGATGGACGGATTCACCGTGCGGTCGACGAGCTCCACGAGTCCGGGCTCGTTCCCGAGGAGCGTCGCACGGCCCTCGACGTGATCACGCAGCGGATCGCCCGCTGGCGCCGCTCCCGCGCACTGACGGCCGGGGCGCTGGTTCTGGCTTACGTCTCGACCTGGTTCTGGCTCGCGGAGGAGCTCACGAACGGTACCGAGACCTGGCACGCGGTCTTTCGCGTCGCCGGTGACCCGTCGTCGGGAGAGCGCCTCACGCTGGCCGGTGCGTGGGCCGGATTCGTCTGTGTTCCGCTCTTCCTCTTCCTTCTGTACCGGTGGGCCTGGAAGCTCGTTCTCTGGTGCGCCTTTCTCTATCTCGTCTCCCGCCTCGAGCTCGTCCTTCTCCCGATCCACCCCGACCGCTCGGGCGGTCTCGGGTTTCTCGGGCGCGTCCAGGCCGACTTCAGCATTCTCATCTTTGCCGTGGGCGTCATCGTCGCGGCGACGGCCCTCTACAAGCACGGCGTCGAGGGCCAGACGGAACTCTCTGCTGTAGCGCTCTCTCAAGTTCTCAGCTATTGCGTGTTTGCGCCCGTTGCCTTCCTCCTCCCCCTCCTCCCCTTCTCGGGCCGCCTCGCCGCCACGAAGCAGGATGCGCTGTTCGCCTTCAACCGGCACGGCCAGGCCCTCTCGGCCGAGCTCGGGCGCCACATGGGCGCTCCGTCGGAAGATCCGGACACCTCGCTGCTCGCCGTTCCCGACTTCTCCACTTTCACGGACTTCCGTGCCTGCTTCGACCATGTCGCTTCGATGCGCATCGTCCCCTTCGACCTCCTTTCGGTCGGCAAGCTCGTCCTCTCGGCGCTCGGCCCGATGATCCCGGTCTTAGGCAAGGTCGTTCCCCTTCCGCCGGCCCTGAAGCAGCTCCTCGACGTCCTGTGACCTGCGGAGAGAGCGCAGCGTGACGGAACACCTTCTCTTCTTCACCGCGCTTGCCGGGACGTCGGCACTCTTCGCCCTCGTCGAGATCCAGGTCGAGGGTCCGCACGGCTGGGCCGGGAAGCTACCTACCTGGCGCTTCGAGAACAGGTGGACGAAGCTCTTCTGGGGAGGGCGGCCCTTCACGGGCTACCACCTCTACATCCAGCTCCTCTTCCTTCTCGTCGTTCACCTGCCATGGCTTCTCTCCCTCGCCCCGTGGACGGTCCGAGGGGAGGCCCGCGTTCTGGCATTCCTCGTCCTCTTCTGGATCCTCGAGGACTTCCTCTGGTTCGTCCTCAACCCGGCCTTCGGCCTCCGTCGGTTTCGCGCCGAGCACATCTGGTGGCACCGCCCGCAGTGGTGGGGGTTCATGCCGCGGGACTACTGGGTCTTTCTGCCGGTTGGCGCCTCGCTCTACCTGCTGTCTGTGTCGAGAGCCTGACACCGCGGGCGTAGGCTCCATACGAAGGGGATTCCCGGAAACGAGGTCTTCACGGAATGGCCTCCGCCCCGGCGAGGTCGTCCTCGCGCGCGTCGTCCGGGAAGTCGCCTGGGGGGCGGGCGGTCAGGCTGGCCCAGAGGTCGACGAGTGGACGGGAGTTTCCGGCGCGGCGCGCGTGCAGGGCCGCCTCGCGTCGCTCGTTGAAGGGGATCGACTCGTCCCGCGCGACCTCCTCGAAATACGGGAGCAGATCGGCGCCGTGTCCGTCCGCGAGCGGGTCGGGGAGGAGCTCCAACTGGATCTGGAGCCGGATCGCCGCGGGTACGGCGGGAGAGAGAAGGACTTCGCGGAGGCCGGCCTTCGTCGTCTCCTCGTCGGGTGAGAGGACAGCCCAGGCGGGGACGAGAGTTCGCCAGGTGGCGCACGCGGCCGGGAGGCGCCGCCGCAGCTCGATGAAGGCGCCGGGCTCGCCGCGGGAGGCGAGGAACCAGAGGGCGACGAGGGAGAAGGAGTCGTCGGATTCCGCCGCGCTTCGCAGCAGGGCGAGGCCCTCCTCTTCCGGCAGGTTCCTGCCGAGGCGCTTTAGCCGGAGGTGCAGCGGGACGCTGCGGGGTTCCGCCGTCCGGGTGGTCGGCGGGACGCTGCCGTGGATCTCGAAGTCCTTTCTCCCCGCGAGCGCGAAGAGGACGCAGCGCCGCCCGATGTCCGGCTCGAGGCGCGCGAGGGCGAGAGCTGGCTCGAGAGCCGAGCGCGGGACGAAACCGTTGCGGAAGACCTCGAGTCGGCAGGAGCGGAGCGCGTCGCCCCGGTCCCCGCATCTCTCGAGCGCGGTGGTCACGAGGGTCTCGAGCTCGTCCTCTTCCGGAGGGACGTCGATCCACGCGAAGGCGAAGAGGAGGTAGAGGATGGAGGCGAGATCCGCAGTCGCCTCGACGCCCTCCTCGAGAACGCTGTCGCGCATCCCGGGAATGCCTGCGTCGACGATCGCCTTCAGGGCCGTCGCGGCCTCGGGGCCCGGCCGTCGCTTCCCGTCCTGGACCGCGAGCAGGAGGCGGTCCACGGCGCTTCCGAGAGTGCAGTTCCACTCTTCGCCCGAAAGCTCTGCCATATCTCTCGACGCCGCGGACCGAACCGACGGGGCGAGGTCGCCCAGGGCTTCGAGCAGGTCGACCCCTGTCCTGGGGAGGGCCACGCATCGGAGCCGGAGGAAGGCCGACTCCCGGATTCCCGGATCCGGGTCCGATCGGAAGAGGGTCGAGACGAGCGGCCGGAAAGGGGGATTCCCGGCCACCTCGGCAGTGATCGTCACGAGCGTCTTCCGGCGCACGACAGGATCTGCAGAGCAGAGGGCCGCCATGAGCCCGGAACGAAGGGCTTCGAAGACACCGATCTCCTCGGCGGCGTGGAGCGCGGCGAGGACGACCCGGCTCTCGTTCCACAGAAGGGTGCGCGAGAGCGCGCCCGGACCGGGATCCGTGCCGGGCGAGAAGAGGTCGTCCACGAGAGCGGGAACTCCGACCGCCGCACGGAGGGCTGCGACGAGAGCCGGCGGGTCCGAGGACTCGAGAGCGCGTCGA